>CAZNZI010000685.1:0-3566 GCA_964577475.1 uncultured Rhodospirillaceae bacterium | reverse complement strand
GATCGTCGGCACCTTGGCGATCAGGCGGTGGGACGCCACCAGGCGCTGCCGCGGATCATGGATGTCGAGCGAGTCATGATAGAAGGCGGCGAGGGCGCCGACCGTGCCGCACATCACCGCCATCGGGTGCGCGTCGCGGCGGAAGCCGCGGAAGAAGGTGCCCAACTGCTCATGCACCATCGAGTGATGCGTGATGTCGTAGTTGAACTTCTTCTTTTCGTCGGGCTTCGGCAGTTCGCCGTTCAGCAGCAGGAAGCAGACATCGAGGAAGTCGCACTTCTCGACCAGTTCTTCGATCGGGTAGCCGCGATAGAGCAGCACGCCCTCGTCACCGTCGATATAGGTGATCTTCGAGTCACACGACGCAGTGGAGGTGAAACCGGGGTCGTAAGTGAACATCCCGGTGTCGGCATAGAGCGACTTGATGTCGATCACCTTGGGACCGATGCTGCCGTTGAGCACCTTGTAGGTGAAACTCTTGCCGGTGTTGTTGTCGGTCAGCGTCACCGTGTCCTTGGACGACAGGCTCGCATCGGCCGCCGCCGCCGCGGCGATCGCGCGCGGTTTCTTGGCCTTGGATTTGACGGCTTTCTTGACCGGCTGATTCTTGACGGACTTCTGGGCGGGCTTAGCTTTCTGGCTCATCGCGACCACTCCTGTTGCGACCCTTGTGTTCCTCGGGTCTTTCTGCGGCGCGGTCTCGGGTCCCAGCATCTCCAGACGGGCGTCAGGTGCCCGAATGTCCCTCTGCTGCGTCCTTGATCCGCGCCAGGCTTTCATCCCGGCCGAGAATCTCCATCACGTCGAAGATCGGCGGCGACACCGTCGAACCCGTCAGCGCCGCCCGCAGGGGCTGCGCCAACTTGCCCAACGCAAGGCCACCAGCCTCGGCAATCCGCCGGGCCTCGGCCTCCAATACATCTTGCCGCCAATTTTGCACTGTGGCAAGCGCTGTGGCAAAGCCCGCCAGGAGCGTCTTTGCATTGTCATCCAATAATTTTAGGGCTTTCTCATCGGGCCGAATCGGCCGTGTTCGCATATAGAACGCGGCGCTCGACGCAAGCTCGACGAGAGTCTTGGCGCGCTCCTTCAATCCGGGCATCGCGCGGGTCAGCAAAGCCTCGTCATCGGCCGACGGCGGACGGCCCACCACGTCGTTCAGGAAGGGCGAAAGGGCGCGGACCAGCCGGGTGTTGTCGGCCTCGCGCATGTAGTGGCCGTTCAGGTTGGTCAGCTTCGCCATGTCGAAGCGCGAGGGCGACCGGCCGATCCCGTCCATGTCGAACCAGGCGATCGCCTGTTCGGTGGAGATGATCTCATCGTCGCCATGCGCCCAGCCGAGACGCAGGAGATAGTTGCGCACGGCTTCCGGCAGCATGCCGAGATCGCGATAGGCATCGACACCCAGCGCGCCGTGGCGCTTCGAAAGCTTCGCGCCGTCGGCGCCGTGGATCAGCGGGATGTGCGCGAAGTTCGGCGGCGTCCAGCCGCAGGCCTCGTAGAGCTGCCATTGGCGGAAGGTGTTGGTGAGGTGATCGCTGCCGCGGATCACCTGGGTGACGCCGCTGTCGTGATCGTCGACCACCACCGAGAGCATATAGGTCGGGTTGCCGTCGCTGCGCAGCAGGACCATGTCGTCGAGCTGCGCGTTCTCGACCTTCACTTCGCCCTGCACGCCGTCCTGCACGATGGTCGCGCCGCTGGTCGGCGCCTTGAGGCGGATCACCGGCTTCACACCGGCGGGCGCGTCCTTCGGGTCGCGGTCGCGCCAGCGGCCGTCATAGCGCATCGGTTGTCCGGCGGCCTTCTGCGCGGCGCGCATCGCCTCCAATTCTTCAGGCGAGGTGTAGCAGTAGTAGGCTCGGCCCTGGGCCAGCAGTTCGCGGGCCACCTCGGCATGGCGCGACGCACGCTGATACTGGAACAACGGCTCCGCGTCCCAATCAAGGCCGAGCCATTTCATCCCGTCGAAGATCGCGTCCACCGCCGCTTGGGTCGAGCGCAGCCGGTCGGTGTCTTCGATGCGCAGCAGGAACTTGCCGCCGGTGTGCCGGGCATAGAGCCAGTTGAAGAGCGCGGTGCGCGCCCCACCGATATGCAGGAAGCCGGTGGGCGAGGGAGCGAAACGGGTGACGACGGTCATGGGCTGAGGCTTCGGTTCTTTGATGGGAAGGATTTGACGCGGCAACAAAACAGACCGTCATTCCCGCGAAGGCGGGAATCCAGGGCCGTTTCCCGTGTGGCCCTGGACCCCCGCCTGCGCGGGGGTGACGAGCGGAGGTGGCTGTTTACCACACCCGTATTGGATGCGCGATACAGCGGTTTGATGGGCGCCTAATGCGGGTTATGGCCGGTCCCATCGCCGCCACCGGTCAGCCGGGACCAGTCATCGGGGTTGTTGCCCGAACGACGCTCCGGGTGCCGCCACGCGGTCCAAATCCAAAGCACCAAAATTGCAAGAACGAGGACGCCGCCCCCAACAACAGCTGAAGTCATTGGTGCGTCACCATGGGAGGTTGTCGTTGCCTTTGCCGAACCACCAGACGCGTGACCAGAGATCGCCCGTTCTCTCGCCAGCCTCGCCTCGCTCCTGCCGCGCACGGTCCGGAACGATCAAGGCGATGCCGATCCACAAAGCCACGACGAAGGTCACACTGGCAGCGATCGCGCCCCAGAGCCGTCCGGCGCCATAGGTCAGAGCCACAGTGGCCACGAGATAGCCGAGGCGAAGGAGGAAACGCCGCATGAGGCTGACCATTCAAACGGGCATTGATCGCGTTCCAAATTAACACGTCTGTCCGGTCTCTGCGACTGGGGGTAGCATCGTCTCTCGGGGGGCGCGATATGGGCTTTGATGAGGGCCTGAAGGCGCTGGACGGATGGCTGGGGGAGGTGCTCCAGGCCGAGCGCGAGCGCTGGGTGCTGTGGCTGCCGGTCGCCGTGGGCGCCGGTGTCGCCCTCTATTTCGATCTGCCATCGGAACCTACGCGCTGGATCGGGCCGATGGTGCTGGCCGCGGCGATCGTCGCGGGTTTCATTTTTCGCCATCGCCTGCCGCTGCTGATCGCGATGATCGGGGTTGGCGCTGCCGCGCTCGGGTTCACGGCTGCCGCCGAGCACACCTATGCGGCCGCTGCGCCGATCCTGGCCCGGCCGATCACTAATGCCGAGGTCGAGGGCCGCGTCCTCACCATTGAACCGCTGGAACATGGCGAGCGCGTGACGCTCGACCGGCTCAATCTGATGCTGGCCGATGGCGGGCCACGACCGGAGCGGGTGCGCATCCGCTTGTCTGAATCGGCCGCCGCCCAACTCAGCCCCGGCGAGCGTATCCATCTCCGCGCGACCCTGTTGCCGCCACCGGCGCCCGCCGCGCCGGGGGCCTATGACTTCGCGCGGCAGGCCTGGTTCCTGCGCATCGGCGCCGTCGGCTATGCGCTCGCCGATCCCGTGCTGGTCGCCGCGCCGCCCGCCGAGAACTGGCGTGATGCGATCGGCATCGCGCTGGCCCGCGCGCGGCACACGCTGACCCAACGCATCGGCCGGGCGATTCCCGAAAGCGCGTC
>CAZNZI010000684.1:0-3147 GCA_964577475.1 uncultured Rhodospirillaceae bacterium | reverse complement strand
CAAGCTGCCCAAGGCGGCGGCCGAGACGCTTGCGATCCTGGCCTATCAGAAAGGCGGCGAGGGCGTGACCCGTGCCGAGATCGAAGATATCCGCGGCGTATCGGTCAGCCAGGGCACGCTCGACCTCCTGTTCGAAGCCGGTTGGGTCCGGCCTCTGGGCCGCAAGGAAGCGCCGGGGCGTCCGATGCTTTGGGGCACCACACCCGCCTTCCTCGACCATTTCGGCCTGAAGAGCCTCGACGACCTGCCGGGGATCGAAGAACTGAAGTCCTCGGGTATGCTGGATGGTGGGCCGGCCATCGCCTATGCCGCCCGGGCCAATGACGATCCGCTGCCGGGCGAAGAGCCCGTCGAGCCCCTGGGCGACGGTGAGGACCAGGCCATGCCCGATGGCGTCACCCGTGCCGTGAACGGCGATGGAAACGACGAGGAGGCCCTTGAACGGGCTGCCCTGGCCGACGAAATCCTGGATACGCCCGAAGCCCTCGAAGCCGAGGACGAGGACCAGGACGACGACGAATCCGAGGACGACGAGGACTCGGCTTCGGACGAGGATGATGACTTCGACGACGATGAGGATGATGTCGACGAAGAGGACGACGAAGACGACGACGAGGATACCGACTCGGACGATGACGAGGACGATGGCTTCGACGACGATGATGATGAGGAAGATGACGTCGAAGACGACGATTCGGGCGAGAAAGACGCCTCAAGCACCGAATCGGCCACCGCCGAGAAATAAAACCAAGCCTTTCCAAGCCGGAACGGGCCATTGCCCGGACCAGCGTATTTTGCGATTATCCGCTGAAGCGACCCGCGGATGCGGGCGCGTTACGGAGTTGTTGTCTCATGGGTTCCTTTAGTATTTGGCACTGGCTGGTCGTCATCGCGATCCTCCTGTTGCTGTTCGGCGGTCGCGGCCGGGTCTCCAATTTGATGGGCGACCTCGCTAAGGGCGTCAAAGCGTTCAAGTCGGGGATGAAGGAAGAAGGGGCGGCCGGGGGGCCGCAGCCGGATGTGGCCCCGAAGGTCATCACCGCCGACGCCGCCAAGGCGTCCCAGCCCGAGCGCGATCCGGCGCAACACTGACCGGTCCCAGCCTGAGCGCCTGCGATGCTGGGATTTGCCTGGTCGGAAATCGCCTTGATTGGCGCCGTGGCCCTTGTGGTCATCGGCCCCAAAGACTTGCCCAGGGTGATGCGGACCATGGGCCAATGGTCGCGCAAGCTGCGCAGCTTGGCGGGTGACTTCCAGCGTCAGTTCGACGACATGGTGAAGGAAGCCGAACTCGAAGAACTCCGTAAGGAGACCGAGAAGGCCATGGATGTCGGCGATCTCAAATCCGACATCGAGAAGGCGATGGATGTCAGCGACGTCAAAGCCGACATCGAAAAAGCCGTCGACGCCGAGGGTATCCAGAAGTCCCTCAGTCTGAACGAAGCCGACGCCGCGGCCGATCTGCCGGTGCTGCCGCCGGGCGAAGAGCCGCCGCCCCGGCCACCGGCCGAGATGTCGCCTGCCGATGAAGCAGCCGCCGAGGCGCAGGCCGCCAGCGAGCCCGCCGGTCTCATACCGCCGGGTGCGCCGCCCGAAAGCGTTCCGTCGCCCAAGCCAACTGCGCCCGCGCGCGAATCCACACCGTGAGCGACACCTCTCCCGACGATCACAAGATGCCGTTGATGGAGCATCTGATCGAGCTGCGGAAGCGGCTCCTGATCTCCTTCATCGGGTTCATCATCGCCTTCATCGTCTGCTGGCACTTCGCCGAAGACATCTACAACTTCCTTGCCCGGCCGCTGCAATACGCCCTCGAGGCGCGCGGCCAGCCGGTGCGCATGGTCTATACGGCGCTGACCGAGAAATTCTTCACCAACATGAAGCTGGCCGGCTTCGCGGCGGCGTTCCTCTGCTTCCCGATCTGGGCGGGCCAGCTCTGGCTGTTCGTGGCCCCCGGTCTCTACAAGAAGGAACGCAATGCGTTCCTGCCGTTCCTGGTCGCGACGCCGATCCTGTTCGTGGCCGGCGCGGCAACCGTCTACTTTTTCGTTTTCCCGGTCGCCTGGCCTTTCTTCCTGTCGTTCCAGGAAACGGCGGAGCAGACCGGCGGATTGGCGGTCGAGTTGCTGCCCAAAGTCAGCGATTATCTGTCGCTGGTGATGAAGTTCATCTTCGCATTCGGTATCGCCTATCAGATGCCGGTGATCTTCACGCTGCTGACGCGCGTCGGCATCCTGTCGGCCGAGACGCTGGCCTCGAAGCGCCGTTATGCGATTGTCGGCATCTTCATCGTCGCCGCCGTGCTGACACCCCCCGACATCGTCAGCCAGCTCACGCTCGCGATCCCGATGCTGGTCCTGTTCGAAGTCTCGGTTCTGCTCTGCAAGCTGATCGAAAGGAACCAGGCGAAGGCACAGGCCGAAGCCGAGAAGGCGGAAGCGACGGAAGAAAGCGGCTCCTGAGTTTTACGGTGCGGCCACAGCCATGCACGACATCAAATCCATTCGCGATAATCCCCAGGCCTTCGACGCCGCTCTGAAGCGGCGTAGCCTTGCACCAATGGCCGAGCAGGTTCTCGGGATCGACAAGGCACTCCGTCAGGCGCAGACCGATCTCCAGGACAATCAGACCCAGGGGAACGCCGTCGCCAAGGAAATCGGCATGGCCAAGCGCGAGGGCAAGGATGCCGCGCCGCTGATGGCCAAGGGCGAGCAGATCAAATCTGCGCGCGCTGGTTTGGAGAGCGCCGAACGCGACCAGATGGCGCGCCTCAACCTGATGCTGGCCGCAATCCCCAATCTGCCGGCCGACGATGTGCCGGTGGGCGCCGATGCCGACGGCAATGTGGAGCGGCACCGCTGGGGGCAGTTGCGCAATTTCGACTTCAAGCCGGTCGAACACGACGAGATCGGCCCGAAGCTGAAGCAGATGGATTTCGAACGCGCGGCCAAAATCTCCGGTGCGCGCTTCACCGTGTTGAAGGGTCAGCTCGCCCATCTCGAACGCGCGCTGGCCGGCTTCATGCTCGACCTGCACACGCGCGAATTCGACTATACCGAGGTCAGCCCGCCCCTGATGGTGCGCGACGACGCGCTCTTCGGCACCGGGCAATTGCCGACATTCGGCGAGGACCTGTTCAAGACCACG
>CAZNZI010000683.1:0-3465 GCA_964577475.1 uncultured Rhodospirillaceae bacterium | reverse complement strand
CGGGATCGGCGCAGAGCTGGATCTCGTCGACGGCCAGGAAATCGACCGGCAGATTGGCCGGCATGCTCTCGACCGTGCACACATACCAGCGCGGCCGCTCGGGAACGATCCGCTCCTCACCGGTCAGCAGCGCGACGGTATTGACGCCCTTCAGCCGCACGATGCGATCGTAATTCTCGCGGGCCAGCAGCCGGAGCGGGAAGCCGATCATGCCGGTCTGGTGACCCAGCATGCGTTCCATCGCCAGATGCGTTTTGCCGGTGTTGGTTGGGCCCAACACGGCGGTAATCCGGGCGGCTGTGTGCGACCCCATGCCTTTAAGGATCGGCTGTCTCGCCGCCGGTTGCAAGCCTCGCGCGCGTGATCAGGCGATTATCGGTGCTTCCGGTCGCGCCGTTCCTTGATCTGCCGCTCCATGGTCGCAAAGGCGCGACGCACGGCGCCGGGCAGATCGTGACTGCTGCCATTTTTCGGCTCCTCGGTCACAACCAGTTCGGCGCCGCGAACGGTCACATCAATGCGGACACGTACGGCCGCTCGATGCGTTTCGGCTTCATGGTTTCGGCTTTCGACCGCGACGCGGCATCCCGTGATGCCGCCGTTGATTTTTTCCAGTTTGTGGACGGCGGAGCGAATGCTCTCCTCCACCGCATCGGAATGATCGATCCCGTGAAAGGCGATCCGCAGAGGAACATCCATGCAACCCTCGTTTTCTGTGGGGTTGATACAAAAGGCACGACGGCCTCCCGTAACATAAAGGTGGAGAGGTTTTCGCCCGCCGACAACCCCCCAAATTTCATCCATCACACCAGGGGCTTGCGCCGGCCCCGGCAATGTCACATATCCACGGCGCGCCGGGGGTGACCGGTGTCACTGTGGATAACCGGAACGGGTGCGAGGAACAGCACATGGCCGAAGAGAAACGGGTCTTCCAGGCTGAAGTCAGCAAGCTGCTCGAAATCGTCGTCAACTCGCTCTACAGCGAGAAGGAAGTCTTCCTCCGCGAGCTGATTTCCAACGCTTCCGACGCCTGTGACAAATTGCGGTATGCGGCCCTGACCGAACCGGCCTTGGCCGAGGGCGGCACCGATTTCCGCATCGTCATCACGCCCGACAAGGCTGCGCGCACCTTGACCATCGCCGACAACGGCATCGGCATGAGCCATGACGAGTTGATCGAGAACCTCGGCACCATCGCCCGGTCCGGCACCTCGGCCTTCCTGTCGCAGCTTTCCGGCGATGCGCGGAAAGACGTGGCGCTGATCGGCCAGTTCGGCGTCGGTTTCTATTCCGCCTTCATGGTCGCGTCGAAGGTCGATGTGATCACGCGCAAGGCCGGCGAGAGCCAGGGCTGGCGCTGGACCTCCGACGGCAAGGGCGAGTTCACCGTCACCGAAGACGCCTCGGCTCAGCGCGGCGCGCGTATCGTGCTGCATCTGCGCGAGGGCGAAGACGAGTTTCTGGAAAACTATCGCC
The DNA here is from genome assembly GCA_964577475.1 of uncultured Rhodospirillaceae bacterium. Classification (GTDB taxonomy): domain Bacteria; phylum Pseudomonadota; class Alphaproteobacteria; order Rhodospirillales; family Magnetospirillaceae; genus JASHSH01. Next base: position 1,989 of record CAZNZI010000683.1, on the reverse strand, counting down.
TGCGCACGATCATCAAGACCTATTCCGACCACATCGCCTTGCCGGTGGTGCTGGTGGAGGAGGGGAAGGAGGAGACGGTCAACGAGGCCTCGGCACTCTGGACCCGCTCGCGCAGCGAGATCACCGAAGACCAGTACAAAGAATTCTACCGCAACGTCGCCCATGCTTTCGACGATCCCTGGCTGACGATTCACTACAAGGCCGAAGGCGCGATCGAATATACCGGCCTGCTCTTCGTGCCGAAGACCAAGCCCTTCGATCTCTTCGATCCGGGCCGCAAGCAGCATGTGCGCCTCTATGTACGGCGCGTCTTCATCACCGGCGACACTGAGAACCTCCTGCCGCCTTATCTGCGCTTCCTGCGCGGCGTGGTCGACAGCCAGGACCTGCCGCTGAATGTCAGCCGCGAGATGCTGCAGACCAGCCCCGTGCTGGCGAAGATGCGTGCGGGTCTCGTCAAGCGTGTGCTGGGCGATCTCAAGAAGAAGGCCGAAGACACGGCCGACGGCTACCTCACCGACTTCTGGCCCAATTTCGGCGCTGTGCTGAAGGAAGGCATCTACGAAGATTTCGAACGGCGCGAGGAAATTCTCGAACTCTGCCGTTTCGCCACCACCGGCGGCAACACGCTCACCAGCCTGGCCGACTACGTCTCGCGCATGAAGCCGGGGCAGGATGCGATCTACACGATCTCGGGCGACGACGTGGACGCGCTGCGCAACAGTCCGCAGCTCGAAGGGTTCGTCGCGAAGGGCATCGAAGTCCTGCTGCTCTCCGATCCAATCGATGAGTTCTGGCCGCAGGCGGTTGCTCAATACAAAGACAAGCCTTTCAAGTCGGTGACCCAGGGTGGTGCCGATCTCTCGAAGATCGCGGAGCCCGAAAACGCCGAGAAGAAGGACGAGCCCGCTGCCGCCGATATCGCGCCGCTGATCGACGCGGTGAAGGCGGCGCTCGGCGATGCGGTGAAGGATGTGCGCGCCTCCGCGCGGCTGACCACCAGCCCCGTCTGCCTCGTTTCCGACGAGGGCGATATGAGCATGCATCTCGAAAGGTTGCTGCGGAAAACCAAGAAGGGCGATGGCCCCGACAAGACCGCGCGCATCCTCGAACTCAATCCGAAGCATCCGCTGATCGAGCGTCTCGCCGGCTCCGCCAAGAGCGGCGGCGGCGATCGGCTCACGGATGCGGCCTGGCTCTTGTTCGACCAGGCCCGTGTGGTAGAAGGCGAGCCCCCGACCGATCCGGCGGCCTTCGCGCGACGCCTGGCCGCGGTATTGGAGCGCGCGCTCTGACCTCCAACGGAAAGTAACCCACCGACATGTCCGATCGCCGCCTGATCAGCTCCGGCTCGCCCTTCGAACCGGAAATCGGTTTCTCGCGCGCCGTGCGCGTGGGCAACCATATCGCCGTCGCCGGGACGGCGCCGATCGCCCCCGGTGGCGGCGTCGCGGCCAAGGGCGATGTCTACGGCCAGATGAAGCGCTGTCTTGAGATCGCGATCAAAGCGGTCAACGAGGCCGGCGGCGAAGCCAGGCATGTCACCCGCACGCGAATCATGCTGACCGACATGAGCACCTGGAAGGACGCAGCCCGCGCCCATGGCGAGGTCTTCCGCGACGTGCGGCCGGGCGCGACCTTCGTCGAGGTGTCCCGCTTCATCGACCCCGACTGGCTGGTCGAACTCGAGGTCGACGCGATCATCGATTGAAAGGCTTTGCCGGTCGGTAGCGGGCGCGGCCTGTGATGCCGATCACGGATGGCGTTTTCATCAATCAATTTTCTTGATGATGCGCCGCACATGCGCTAAAAGTCCCGAGATTTCTTTACTCTAGCCGTGGGGGCGGCTGGTGCCGGCCCCTATCCGATGAATATCGACCTCGCCCGCACCTTCCTGGAAATTGCTGAAACCGGCAACTTCAACAAAGCCGCCGACCGGCTGGATGTGACCCAATCCACCGTCAGTATGCGGATCAAGGCCCTCGAGGA
>CAZNZI010000682.1:0-8556 GCA_964577475.1 uncultured Rhodospirillaceae bacterium | reverse complement strand
GGCGCCGGCCGAAATCTCGGTGGCCACCGGGCTCATGGCCGACAGCCAGAAGCCGACCGGTTTCTTGCCCTCGGCGAGCGCGCGCTTGAGCGGATTGGAAGAGGGCATGGTCACCTCGCTTTGGGGGGCCGTCTCGCAGGGAAAGGCGGCCGGTTTGGACCCCACTCGTCTACGGGAGCGGGTGTCGCAAAGCAAGAGGGAGTGGTGAAAGTGGAGGCCCTCGGCGAAAGGGCGCTTTTCTTTTTCTCGTCATTCCCGCGAAGGCGGGAATCCAGGACCGTTTCCCGTGGGGCCCTGGACCCCCGCCTTCGCGGGGGTGACGAACTGAGAGATTGTTGCGTTTCGGCCCGGATCTCAGGGCAGCGTTTGTATCGACTAACCCTTATCCCACCGTCTTCCGCGTGCGGGAGACGGAGTAAAGCCTTACGCAGCCGGCATCGATCCCGCCGTCTTGGCCTTGGCGGCCGCGGCCAGGGAGGCGGGGGGCTCGATCTCTTCCAGATCGACATGGAACCGGGTGCCCCGGCCGGTCTCGGTGTCGAAACTGACTTGGCCCCCATGCTGGGTGACGATCGATTGCACGATGCTGAGGCCCAGGCCCGAGCCGCCGATCTTGCGGGTATCGCTCGAATCGGCCTGGGTGAAGCGCTGGAAGATCCGGGCGCGGAAGGCTTCCGGAATGCCCTCGCCATGATCCTCGACCGTGATGCGCAGCCAGGGCCGGCGGCGGACGATGGTGACCGCGATGGTCTGGCCCGGTTTCGAGAACTTGACGGCGTTCGACAGCAGATTCTCGATCACCTGCGCCAGGCGCTCGGCGTCACCCTTCACCATCGCATCGGGGCAGGTCGAGGCGAAGGAGATGTCGATGCCCCGTTCCTTCGCCAGGGGGCGGATCGCCTCGATCATGTCGTGTACCACCTTGGCGAGCACGATCTCGGCCAGGTGATAGACCATGGTGCCCGATCCCATGCGTTGCAGGTCGAGCAGGTCGTTGACCAGGCGCGACAGCCGCTCGCTGTTCCGAAGCGCGATGTCGAACAGCCGTTGCATCTTCTCCGGCAAGGCCCCGCTGGCGCCGCCCGCGATCAGGCCGAGGGACCCGCGGATCGAGGTCAGCGGCGTGCGCAATTCGTGGCTGATGGTCGAGATGAACGCATCCTTCGCCTGGTCGAGCCGCTTCTGGTCGGTGATGTCCTGCTCGGCGGCAACCAGCTTCACCGGCTTGCCCGACGGATCGCGCAACACTTCCACCTCGCGGTGAATCCAGCGGATCGAGCCGTCCTTCAGGATGATGCGGTATTCGTTCGGACCCTGGACGGTGCCGTGCAGATGCTGGCCGCGCATCTCGGCGACGGTGTCCCGGTCGTCGGGATGGACATAGGCCAGGAATTCCTCGAGCGGCGCGGGACCCAGGGCGCGGTCGCGGTCATAGATGCGGTAAAGCTCGTCGGACCAGGTCGCCTTCATCGCCACCAGGTCGACCTCGACGCTGCCGATCTTTCCCATCCGCTGCGCATGGACCAGGTTCGCGTTGACGCCCCGCAGCCGTTCCTCGACGCGGATTACGCGCAGGACCAGGGCGCAGATGATGACGGCGGCCAGGATGAAGAACAGCGCCTGGGTGGTCAGTTCCGCGCGCGCGCGGGCAAGGCTCGCGTCGATGTCGATGTCGGCGATGCCGATCACGGTCGCGATCGGATAGCCGGCGGCCTGCTGATAGACGAAATGGCGCATCACGCCGTCGAGCACGCCCGGACGATGATAGAAGCCGTGGGGCGCCTTCTTGACGAGCGTCCACAGTTCGAGCGTTTCGAACACTTTGTCGTAATAGCTGCGGTCGCTCACCGGCAGGCGCGCGATGTAGCGATGCTCCTCGGTCTGGAACACCGAAATCGTGCTGTTGGGGCCGAGCGTGAATTGCTGGAAGAGATCGACGATCGCCTCGGGCCGCAGGGTGATCACCACCACGCCCTGGAATTGATCATTGACCCGGATCGGGCGGACGACGCGGAACTGGTACTGCTTGATGGTGCGTCCCAGCCGGGTCCAGTCGATGATCATCCGGTCGGTATTGTCGGCCTTCAGCGCCCGGAAATAGGGAAGGTCCGACAGCTCGACGCTGGGCGGCACCGGGTTCGAGGAAATGAAGGCGGGATGCCCGTCCGCGTCGATGACCACGATTTCGCCGATGAAGGCCAACGGATCGTTCAGTCGCGTCTGGGTCACATAGTCGCGGAAGGCCTGCAGGTTGCCATGCTGAACATAGGACGCCCGCAGCGACCGCAAATAGCTGTCGGCATAATCGATCAGTCCGGTGATGTGGTCGTTGATCGCCAGCAACGCATGGTTGGCGTCGCCTTGCGCGTCGGCGACGCGGCGGTCATGCAGGGCGCCGTAGTTGTGCCAGGAGACCGCGCAGAACAGCAGGATCGCCGCCGCCGCGATGGCGATCACGATCGCCCGGGCACCACGCACCTGTTTTACGAGGCCTCTTGTGTGGGGCATTGCCTTTCCGTGCCAAAGCCCCGCCGCCGGCTGCTCACGCTGCAACCGGATCGGGCAGGACTTTAAAGCACTTACGACGTTATGCCCGGCAGGGTTGCGAGCCTATACGTAGAATCCCGAAGTTTCGCCCCGCGGCCGGTTCGTGACATGAGGGGCCAGGATCAACCCAAGGACTCCGATGACCCGCGACGCCTACGACTACACGGAATTCTACCTGCGCGAAGCGCGCCGCCTGCGCGATTTGGCGGCGGTTTTCGTGTGCTCCGATACGCGGGCCCAGATGGAACGGCTGATCCGCCAATATGAAATCCTGGCCGGCCAGACCTTGGACGGCATGGCACTCTCCGAGCCGGCCCTCGAACCCAGCCTCTGAGCGGCCTCGCCGGGCCTTCGGTGTAGCCACTTATCTTATTGTTTTTGCTGTTCTTTTTAAGCTTGCGGCAAGAGTCTTCCGCGCCCCGCCCGAACGCTTGAACCCCACATCTTTTCGTGTATAGTCCCGCGCTTCCTCCTTGCCGGCATTGGGCCGGCTATGCCCGTTCTCGGCGTTGAGACGCCCCCGGGAAGAGAAAAGCCATAAGGAGCTTATTATGTCTCTCTACGAGTGCGTGTTCATCGCGCGCCAAGACATCGCCCAGCCTCAGGTGGATGCATTGGCCGACCAGTTCGCCGGGGTGATTACCGCCGGCGGCGGCGAGGTCAAGAAGCGCGAATATTGGGGTCTTCGCAACATCTCCTTCCGCATCAAGAAGAACCGGAAGGGCCACTACACCCTGTTCAACATCTCGTCGCCGCATGAAGCGGTGAAGGAGATGGAACGCCAGATGGGCCTGCACGAAGACATTCTTCGTTTCCTCACCGTCAAGGTCGAGGAGCTCGAAGAAGGTCCGTCGGCGGTGATGAACGCCCGCAACCAGCGCGACGACCGTCCGCGCCGCGACGGCGATGACCGTCCGCGCCGTGAGTTCGGCGGCGGTGGCTTCGGCGGTGGCGGTTTCGGCCGCGACCGTGACGGCGGCGGGTTCGGCGGTGGCCGCGATCGCGACGGCGGCGGCTATAGCCGTGGTCCGCGTCCGACCGAGGGAGGCGAGGCATGAGCATGCGTCCAGGTGGTGGCGGTGGCTTCGGCGGCCGCGATCGTGAAGGCGGCGAAGGCCGCGAGGGCCGCGAAGGCGGTCGTGGCGGTGGACGCGGTGGCGCCGGTGGCGCTCGCCGTCCGTTCTTCCGTCGCCGCAAGACCTGCCCGTTCTCGGGCGAGGGTGCGCCGAAGATCGACTATAAGGACGTGAAGCTGCTCCAGCGCTTCATTTCCGAACGCGGCAAGATCGTTCCCAGCCGCATCACGGCGGTGTCAGCCAAGAAGCAGCGCGAACTGGCCCAGGCCATCAAGCGCGCCCGCTTCCTCGGCCTGATCCCCTACGTGCTGAAGTAAGGAGTCGCGCCATGAACGTGATTCTGCTTGAACGCATCGAAAGCCTCGGCCTGATGGGCGATGTGGTGAAGGTGAAGCCGGGCTATGCCCGCAACTACCTTCTGCCGCAGAAGAAAGCCCTGCGCGCGACCAAGGAAAACCAGGCCGTCTTCGAGGCGCAGCGCGCGACTCTCGAAGCCAACAACCTGAAGCGCCGCGAAGAAGCCGAAGCCGTCGCCAAGAAGATGGAGAACGTCGCCGTTCTCATCCTCCGTCAGGCGGCCGAAGGCGGCATGCTCTACGGTTCGGTGACGGGCCGTGACGTCGCCGAGGCGATCAAGGAAGCCGGCTACGCCATCGAGCGCCGCCAGGTGATGCTCGACAACCCGATCAAGGACATCGGCACCTATCAGGTGCGCATCGTCCTGCACCCGGAAGTGTCGATCAACGCCAAGGTGAACATCGCCCGCTCGCAGGAAGAAGCCGACCGTGCAGCCCTCAAGGCCGCGGAAGTCTTCGAGAAGCCTGAAGAAGCCGAAGCCGCCGCTGCGGCCACCGAAGGCGAAGAGAAGACCGAGGCATAAGACTTTCGGTTTTGCCGAAACGAGAAACCCCTCGCGGGAAACTGCGAGGGGTTTTTTGTTTTTGGAACGGACGCTACGCGACGTTTTCTTTTGGACCCCCCATTCTGTCCTGCGTGGGCTGCAAACGCTCCAGTGGAGCGTTTGCGGGCGCCCGACGCACCCTCAAGGGGGGGAAGGGACGTGCACCACTTTTCTTCCTCCTCCCCCCTTGAGGGGGAGGATCGAGGTGGGGGGTACTTAAGAAAGAGTCCGCGAAGCGCTTCCGTTTACTTCTTCACCAGCCCGAACTGCTTGGCGATCGCTTTGTCCACGACGCGCTTGGGCAACATCATCGGGATGGTCCAGTTCTTCAGTTTCTGCGGTACCACGGCGTAGCGCACTTTCGGCTTGGCCACCATCAGCGCGGTGTAGACCGCTTCGCCGATCCGTTCGGGCGGCAGGCCCTTGCGGCCGTCCTCGATGAAGAAGTCGCGGAACTTCTTCACGATCGGGCCGTAGTCGGTTTTCGTATAGGGGCCGATATCGGCGCTCTCGGCCTTGTCCCAGATCGGCGTCACCACCGCACCGGGACCGATCGCGATCACATCGATCCCATAAAGCATCAGCTCGCGGCGCAGCGCGTCGGTGAAGGCTTCGAGCGCGTGCTTCGACATCGCGTAATCGCCCAGGAAAGGCGGTGCGAATCGGCCGGCGACCGAGGTGATGTTGACGATGCGGCCCGGCTTGCCGGTGAGCGCCTTGTCGACACCCATCAGCGGCGCGAAGGCCTGCACCACGCGCACGGCGCCCAGCGTGTTGACCTCGAAGGTCTTCCTGATCTCATCGACCGGCTGGTGCAGGAGCGGCCCGCCATTGCCCATGCCGGCATTGTTGACGAGGCCCTTCAAGGTCTGGCCGCCGAGCTTGGCGCGCACTTCATCGGCGGCGCGCTTGATGGCGGTCCCTTCGGTCACGTCGAACAGCACGGGCGTCACTTTGTCGCCGAATTCCTGGCGCAGCGAATCGGCATCGGCCAGTTTGCGGACGGCGGGGAAAACGTGCCAGCCATGGCCCACCAGTGTTTTGACGGCGGCGCGGCCGATACCCGTGGACGCACCCGTGACGACGGCATGATCGGTCATGTGATCCCCCCTTAACGGCTTCGTGGGCCCCAGTCGAATATTAGACTTAGGGCAGGTGTGGGTGTGTGCAAGCGGGTTGTGCTGTGTGGCCCATCCTTCGAGACGCCGGCTGTGCCGGCTCCTCAGGATGAGGGCTTTCTTTTCAAACAACACCTCATGGTGAGGAGGCAGCGAAGCTGCCGTCTCGAACCATGGGCCGTTTCTCAAAACCGCTACCCGTTCTTCCCCTCGATCGCCGCGACCACCGCATCCGTCACCTGCTCGCAGGTGGCGTTGCCGCCGAGATCGCGGGGCAGCACGTTGCCGGCGGCGGTGACATGCTCGATGGCGGTCATCAGGCGGCGCGCGGCGCGGGTCTCGCCGAGATGGTCGAGCATCATCGATGCGGTCCAGAAACTGCCCAGCGGGTTGGCGATGCCCTGGCCCATGATGTCGAAGGCCGAGCCGTGGATCGGCTCGAACATCGAGGGCCCCCGCCGTTCGGGATCGATATTCCCCGTGGGCGCGATGCCGATACTGCCCGAGAGCGCCGCGGCCAGATCGCTCAGGATGTCGGCGTGGAGGTTGGTGGCGACGATGGTGTCGAGGCTTTTCGGGTCGCGCACCATGCGCACCGTCATCGCATCGACGAGCATCTTGTCGGTGGTGACGTCGGCGTAGCCTTCCTTCACCTCGTCGAAGATCTCGTCCCACATCACCATGCCGTGGCGCTGGGCGTTCGACTTGGTGACGACGGTCAGCAGCTTCCTCGGCCGCGACCGCGCGATCTCGAAGGCGTATTTCATGATCCGCCGTACGCCGGTGCGGGTGAAGACGGCGACATCCATGCCGACTTCCTCGGGCAGGCCTTTATGGGCGCGGCCGCCGATGCCCGCGTACTCGCCTTCGGAATTCTCGCGCACGATCACCCAGTCGAGATCGGCCGGTTTGATCCCGGTCAGCGGCGACTTCACGCCGGGCAGCAAACGGGTGGGACGGACATTGGCGTATTGATCGAGGCCCTGGCAGATGGCGAGGCGCAGGCCCCACAGCGTGATGTGATCGGGAATTCCCGGATCGCCGACCGCACCGAAATAGATCGCGTCGAAGCCCTTCAGATGATCGACGCCGTCGGCCGGCATCATGCGGCCGGTGCGGCGGAAAAAGGCCGAACCCCAATGGATCGTCTCGAACTCGAATTGGAGATCGGGCTCGCTCTGGCTCAGCGCATGCAGGACGCGCAGCCCGGCGGGAATGACTTCGGTGCCGATCCCGTCGCCGGGGATGGCGGCAATGCGATGCAGGGCCATGACCTCTCCTCAGGCGCCAGAGCTAACACTCGCCTGGGTTGAGCGCCAGCCCCTATCGCGGGCGCCTAGGGGCTCTGGTCGTCCTGCGCGTCTTGCGCATCCTGCGCTTTTTTCATGAAGGCCTGGATTTGCGAAAGCGAGGCCATGTGATGCGAAGGCTTGGATGTCTCGCGTGCGGCACTGGCCTGCTGATGGCCGGCGAAGGCCACCCAGCCGATCACCGCGACGAAGACGACGGTCGCGGCGGCGGCCGCCAGGTTGCTGGGTGTCAGATCGAAACCATCGGATCGTCCGGCTTTCTTCATGACGAACCTCCATCCCGTGGGATAGCGACTGTCCCTCTCCTGCGACTCTAGGCGCATGGAAGCGCGCCGACTGTGATGTTAGGCGTGATTCTATTGCTCGAATGCGTCGTTTTGTGTCGGTCCATGATGCTGCGCCCGCGATATTGCGCTGCGGGGCTCAGACCGATCCGCTCCGGCAGATGGAGGGGGGAGCAATGAAAAAAGAACGTTCCCGCGTGCTTGCGCGCTTGGTTAGGGTCGAGTAATCACGAACGTTCGTTCGGCCCGGATTTTTTGGTGGGGAAGCGTGGCAGAGAAACACGGGAATTCGACCGGCATCGTGACGCTGATTTTGCTGATCATCGTCGGCACGTCGAGCGGCGTCACCAACAATGTCTCGAAACTGGGAACCCAGTTCGGCGTGCCGCTGCTGCCGCTGCTGTTCTGGGCGATGCTGGGCGGGGCGGTCCTGCTCGCCGTGGTGGCGGTGCTGTCCAAAAGCCCGCCGCCGGTCACCCGCGCGACGATCGTCTACGGGCTGATCTCGGGCCTGCTGCTGATCGCGCTGCCGACCGCCATCATCTACATGGCGGCGGGGCCGGTGGGCGCGGGTTTCACCTCCCTCTCGCTCGCCTTCATTCCGATGATCACGTACATCTGGGCGATGTTTCTCGGCATCGATGTGTTCCGCTCGGTGCGCGTGGCCGGCGTGGTGATCGGCCTGGCCGGCGGGTTGATTCTGGCGCTCGGCAAAGCCCGCGCGCCCGATGCCGATATCGGCTGGATCCTGGCCACCGCGGCGATCCCGCTGGTGATCGCCTCAGGCAACATCTACCGCACGGTCTATTGGCCGAAGGGCGCCGCACCGCTCGCCTTGGCGCCCCTGATGCTGGCCGGCGGCGCGGTCTGGCTGCTGCCGGTCGCGCTCTATTTCGGCATCGGCGGCATCGGAACGGAAGCCGGCATCGGTCTTGCCCTGTTGCAGGCGGTGGTCTCGACCGTGATGTACTCGCTCTATTTCGTCGTGCAGAAGCGGGCGGGGCCGGTCTATCTCAGCCAGCTCGGCTCGATCAGCGCGATCACCGGTGCCGCCATCGCGATCCTGGTCTTCGGCGAAGCGGTACCGACCAATCTGGCGCTGGCCGCCGTTCTGATCGTGATCGGGATTCTGCTGTTCAGCGTGCGGAAGAAGGTGGCGGCACCCATCTAGGGCGTCATTGCGAGCGTAGCGAAGCAATCCAGGATCGAGGTGGACGTCTGGATTGCTTCGCTACGCTCGCAATGACGATCTCAATCAATCCTCGCCCTTGCTCTGCCGCATCTTCTTCACCGCGCCGCGCTTGACCTTGTTGTCGACCC
>CAZNZI010000681.1:0-8090 GCA_964577475.1 uncultured Rhodospirillaceae bacterium | reverse complement strand
GCCGACAATGATTATGGGCGTCGGCGCCATCGCGACCGTGGGGCAGCCTTTGATCGCAGTGTTTCACGACCTTGCCAGAATGATCGCTTTCTAGATCAAGTGCCCGATCCGCCGCCGATGTCCCATGCGCAATTTCACTCTGACCCTGATTCTCCGAGCTTTCGATTCTGGCTATCAGCACATGTATCTGGGCTCTGGCCCATTCGACTGAAGCATACGCATCTTGAAGATCGTCACGCTGGAAATTCGTTTCTGGCCGCAGACAAAAGTCGATATCTCCGTTAGCGAAGCTAGCGGCTATAGCCCGGCTGTAATCCCCTTGTGAGAGTTACAAGACTCTCTGTTTGGGCATCTTGTTGAGGATAGCTTCAACATTGTGATCGATGGCCGAGAGCGCGACCGCAACGTGCTCCAGCGCGTGAGCGATACGTTCGGCGGGGTCGGTCTCGCCTATAGTTGGCGTAAATGGACGAATCGCACCTTGCGGGCCCGAGGGCTTAAAGATGGCAGGCATGAATTTCGCTCCTCATTGCTTAAGCAGTACTTAGGATAGCGAATAGCAGGGCCGGGGGCGAATCCGGTTCCGCTTCTGCCAGAATGGGCTTATGAAGAGAAAAACAGCGGAATTCATAAAGTAATCGGCGTCAGAGTAGATTTCGCGGTCGCAATCAGCCTTCTTCGCCATCACTTTTTCGAGCGGCGTCGGTGGGTTATTGGGGTCAGAGTGAATTTCCCTTACCCTGCCCTCTTCAACTTCTCCTCCGCCGCCTCTGCCAAAAACCGCGACCGATTTTTCGTTGCAGCATCGATACGGCGCAGCAACCGGCGGGGCAACATCACGTTAATGCGTTCCGGTTCGCCGCCGATATCGGGCTCGGGCACCATGACGGCGACGCCGTCGCGATTGGCCTTCTTCGCCATCACCTTATCGAGCGGCGTCGGCGCGGGAATCTTCTGCCCCTCCTCGATCATCAACTCCATATGACCCGCAAGCGCTTCAACGCCCATCGCCAACGCCTCCTGCACTGTCGATCCAGCCGAAATGCAGCCGGGAAAATCGGGGAACGAGATACCGTAGTCGCTGCGCGGCTCCTTATGGATCAACGCGACGTAGTGGCGCATGGCTTTACCTCAATTTGATGCCGGCCTGCCGCTCAATGCTTCTAAGCGTACCGATCGGGATGTCTTTCTTCGGGTGTGGAACAGTGACGATGCCCGGCTTGGTCGCATGAGTGTAGTGATGGTGGCTGCCGCGCACCCGCCTCAGCACCCAACCGGCGCGCTCGACTGCCCGGATGACATCGGCACTTTTCATAAGTGTGTATTATATACACACTTCAGAGAAAAGATCAATTCATCCCCCTCACGGCGCCACCTTCACCCCCGCGATCAGCTTGCGCTTCGCGTCGTCGTCATAGCCGCCGTCTTTCTGGATGCAGAATTGGCCGATGACGATATGGGTCACGCCGTGGCCGAAGGGGCCTGTTCCGCCCGAGTTGATGAAACCGAAGCAGAAGTCGATCGTGCGCTTGAATTCGACCACCACCGTATCGCCCAGGCGGTGCGTCGAACCGAAATCCGACGCGCCCGTGCCCGGCGGATTGATCTGCTTCATCACCGACAGCAACGTGTCTGTGCCCGGCTCCAGCATGTAGCAATAGCCGCTGTCCTTCCGTTCCAGATAGACGAAGTATGACCGGCCGTCGAAATCTTTGCCGCTGGCGTTGAACTGGGTATAGACGCAGGTGTTGCGCGTTTGCGACAGCACCGGCCCCTTCATGCATTGCTCTTCGCCCTCGATACCGCCCACGACGATCGGCGATGCACTGCACGCCATGACCTTCCACTCATTCGCCGCTTGCGCCTGATGCGCCCCCGGCACCGCCAGGATCAGGCCGAGCAGAACGCCGGCCGCCGCCGCGAGATACCGCATGGAAACCCCCGCCCCCATCACAATATGCAAGTGTAGCAGCGCTCTACTCCAGTGTCCAAGTCGCGGGTCGTGGTTCGATGGAATGGTGCCCGCGTTCTTCAATAGAAGGACGCGGCGATAGTGGCGGATATGTCGGGGGAACTTCGGGTGAGTACATAAACATGTGGCACCGTATCCCCCCACCCCACGCTCCCCTTCAAGCGGGCAGGGCGTTATGATGGTTCGCGATGCCCACCACCGATTCCAAAACCACCGCCGCCCGCCACGCGCTGCAATTCGTGAAGCCGGGGATGATCGTCGGGCTGGGTTCGGGCTCGACCGCGGCGGCATTCGTGACACTGCTGGGGGCCGAGGCCGCGCTGCGCGAGGCGATTTCCGCCGTCTGCACCTCGGGCGCGACGCAACGCCTGGCCGAGTCGCTGGGGTTCAAACTGCGCGACGTCAACGACGTGGTGCGGGTCGATCTCACGGTGGACGGCGCCGACGAGATCACCACGGGCCTCGACATGATCAAGGGCGGCGGCGGCGCCTTGTTCCGCGAGCGGATCGTGGCGCGGCTCTCGGATTTTCACGTCACCATCGCTCACGCTGCCAAGCTGGTGCCGGCATTGGGCGGCTTCCCCCTGCCCGTCGAGATCGTGCCGTTCGCCCAGAGCGTCACGATGCGTTGGATTCTCGACGCCCTGGCCGTGGCCGATCTGCCGGTGGAGCGCTGGACGATGCGCACGGATAAGAACACCGGCGCGCCCTTCCGCACCGATAACGGCAATGCCATTGCGGATGTGAAACTGGCCGCGATCCGCGACCCGGCCCTGGTGGCCGCCCTGCTCGACCGCATCGACGGCGTGGTGACGCATGGGCTGTTCCTCGGCCTCACCCATCTCGCGGTGGTGGCCGAGGCGGACGGTGCGGTGCGGGAACTGCGGCGGTAGGGTCATCTAGGCCGCTTCCCCCAAGGAAGACTCACCACGAAGGACGGGAAGGAAGACGAAGAGCACGAAGATGCTCTCATCCGTCATTGCGAGGAGCTTTTGCGACGAGGCAATCCATGATGGCGCGGCGATGTGGATTGCTTCGCTCCGCTCGCAATGACGAATGGAAAACCTTCTCGTCCTTCGTGGTGAACCTTCCCTCTTGTTTCTTCGTCAGTCCCGCGCAGGCGGGAGTCCAGGGCCGTTTCCCAAGAGCCGCGGCGCTCAAGTGTAACGAGTCAAATGCTCGCTGCCGCTCGCCGGCTGGACTCCCGCCTGCGCGGGAGTGACTTCCGCCCCCTATCGCGGACTCATGCGCTCGCGGACGCTCGCTTTACCCCTCACCCTCCCCTCTCCCTCAAGGGGAGAGGGTTTCGAGGGTGAAAATTTCTCCTTGCAATAGGCAACCATTTGGTTGCATATTTACGGCCATGAGCATGGATGCGGTTTTCAAGGCGTTGGCGGACAAGTCGCGGCGCCGGTTGCTGGACCGCCTCCATGCGCGGAACGGGCAGACCCTGAGCGCCCTGTGTGCGGGCCACGACATGTCGCGTCAGGCGGTGACCAAGCATCTCATGATCCTCGAAGCGGCGAACCTGATCGCCACCCGCAAAGAGGGCCGCGAGAAGCTGCATTACCTGAACCCCGTTCCGATCCACCGCATCGCCGATCGCTGGATCGGCAAATTCGAGCAACCGCGCCTGCGGGCGCTCGACACCTTGAAACGCGCATTGGAAGGGAAGACCGATGAGCACGATGACGATTGAAAAACCGGCGAGTGACCTTGCCCTCAAGGATCTGGCGGGCGACCGCTTCGTCTATGTCACCTATATCCGCACCACGCCCGAGATGCTGTGGGACGCGCTGACCAGGAGCGAGTTCACGCGCGACTACTGGTTCGGCACCGCGCTGGAAAGCACCTGGAAGACGGGTGCCGCCTGGGCGGCGCTGATGCCCGACGGACGGCTCAACACCGAGGGCGTCGTTCTCGCCTGCGAGCCGTGCACGCGCCTGGTGCTCTCCTGGCAGCCGCGGGTCAATCCCGCGATGGCGGCCGAGGGCGCGGCGCGTTGCACCTTCGAACTCGACCGGAACGGCGACACGGTGAAGCTGACCGTGATCCACGAAAGCAACTGCACCGGTTCGGCGGTGATTGCCATGGTCAGCGCCGGCTGGCCGCTGGTGCTCGCCAATCTGAAATCGCTGCTTGAGACCGGCGAGGTGCCCGCGGGCACGCTCGGCTGGGTCACGCGCTGCGGCTGAAGGAGGACATCATGAGCGAGCTGATCACGGCCCATCCCGACCGCTTCATCTACGTCACCTATATCCGCACCACCCAGCAGAAATTGTGGGACGCGCTGCGCCTGCCGGAGTTCACCAAGCTCTACTGGTTCGGCGTCACGCTCGACTGCGAATGGAAGAAGGGCGCGGCGTGGAACATGGTCCTGCCCGACGGCCGCGTGGTCGATAGGGGCAGTATCGAGGAATACGATCCGCCCAAGCGCCTGGTGATCCGCTGGAAGCACCACCTGAACCCGGAGCTTTCCGCCGATGGCTGGTCGCGCTGCACCATGGAACTCGAGCCGCGCGAGGGCGGCATGGTCAAGCTGACCGTGCTGCACGACCTCGAACAGCCGGTGGCCGGCGCCTCGAAGTTCATCGCCGCCGTATCGGGCGGCTGGCCGCAGATCCTCTCGGGCCTCAAGAGCCTGCTGGAGACCGGCGAGCCGCTGCAGCGCGACGAAGCGATCGCGCGGCTGAAGGAGACGCGGTGAGGGCTTCAACTCTCAGTTCGTCATTGCGAGCGAAGCGAAGCAATCCATGGCGCCGCGAAAAAATGGATTGCTTCGTCGCTACGCTTCTCGCAATGACGGAATAAGGCGCCTGCGTGATGAATCTTCAACGCGCCTTCACCACCCGACCGGCTTTTCCTTCGGGTCGCTGACCTTCTCCGCGCCCCAGAGCTGGTCGAGATAGGCGGTGTCGGCCAGGGTCACGGCTTGCAGCGTGCCCTTGCCGCTGTCGATCTGCGGCTTGCCGTCGACCTCGGGCACCGCGGCGACTGGGAGCGTCGTCACCAGCACCAGCACGACCGATTTCACCGCCTTCAGGTGATAGGCGTTGACGCTGATGATGTCGTTCGCGTCCATATGCATCGCGTGCTTCTTGAAGCTGAAGCCGTTGCTGCCGAACTTCTTGCGGATCGCGGCCAGCGTCGTCGCGCCGAAGGTGACGCCCGGAATGCCGGTGGCCGAGGCCCCCACGTCGCCGCCCCAATCGGTCTCGACGAAGACGATCCTGCCCTTGGCGTCGGCGGTGACCGAGGTGCTGTTGCCGTTATCGAGCGCCCAGCGATAGACATCCGCGTCGCCCAGCTTGCCGGACGCCGCCGGCGCGGCATGGGATGCCAGCGCTGCTTTGATGTCGCCGCCCACTTGGAACCCGTCGAGGGATTGGGCGTGCGCGGCGTGGATCGCGGCGAAGGTGAAGCCGAGTACGATAAGGCCGAAAAGCCGCTTCATCCCTACCCCAGCCCCAGTTCCTTCAGGATCGCGGCACGATTGCCATCCAGCGTGGGCGCGAAGGCGCGCGTGGCGGGGTCGGGGAAGCCCGAGAGTTTGATCGGGTTGCCGGCCATCTTGAGTTGGTGGCCCTCGGCATCGGTGGCGCTGACGATCATGTTGCGCGCGGCGATCTGGGGATTACTCACCGCCTGCGCGACATTGTTGAGCGGCGAACACGGCACCCCCGCGCCGTCGATCTTCGCGAGCCAGCCGGCCGCATCGTCATGGGCCAGAATCGCCTCGATCTCCATCTTCAGCGCGACGTGGTTCTGGGTGCGCTTGGGATTGGTGAGGAAGCGCTCGTCTTCCGCCAGGCCGGGCTTGCCGAGCACGCCAGCGAGCTTCTTGAAGAGCCCGTCATTGCCCGCGGCGATGACGATATGGCCGTCCCTGGTGGCGAAAGCCTCGAAGGGCGTGATGGAGGGATGGCGCGCGCCCATCGGCCCGGGGATCTCGCCCGCGGCAAAATAGCGCGCGATGGCGTTCTCGAGGATCGCCACCTGGCAGTCGAGCATCGCCACATCGACCTTGGTCCCCTGCCCGCTTTGCAGCCTGTGATAGAGTGCCGCATTGACGCCGACCGCGGTGAACAAGGCCGAGGTGATGTCGCCGACCGAGGTGCCGACGCGCGTCGGCGGCGAGCCGGGATGGCCGGTCAGGCTCATGATGCCGCCCATCGCCTGCACCACCATGTCGTAAGCGGCGCGTTTCGAATCGGGACCGGTGTGGCCGAAGCCCGATGACGCGGCATAGATCAGCTTCGGATATTTCGCGTGCAGCGTGTCCCAGCCATAGCCCAGCTTCTCCATCGTGCCGGGCCGGTAGTTCTCGACCAGCACATCGGCGCGCGCCAGCAACGCCTCGAAGATGGCGCGGTCTTCCACCGCCTTCAGGTCGAGCGCGATGCTCTCCTTGGCGCGGTTGACCGAACTGAAATAGGCCGAGGTCTTCTTGTCCCCGACGAAGGGGCCGTATTGCCGCGCGTCGTCGCCCTCGGGCGATTCCACCTTGATCACCCGCGCGCCGAGATCGGCCAGCACCATGGTGCAGTACGGCCCGGCCAGGATGCGCGAAAGATCGACGACCAGGATGCCGCTGAGGGGACCGGTTGTCTGTGTATGCGCCATTTCGTCCTTCCAACCTGTCCTCATCCTGAGGTGCGAACGAACGTGAGCCTCGAAGGATGGGCCGTTTCCCGCTGCTCATCCTTCGAGACGGCTGCTCCGCAGCCTCCTCAGGATGAGGACTGATTTGTGGGGTGATCCCCGCCCCTTTATGCAACGAAACCGCCGCGCGACAAAGGCCTTAGCGGCGGAGGGGATTTTCACCATTTCCGCGCGTGACGCTCTCGCAATACCGCCTTACCATGCTCATATATGCCGCCACTGCCGTTCCGAAGCGGCGTCCAAGATTGCGCATCAGGAGATGGTATGATCGACCTTTACTACTGGCCCACGCCCAACGGCCACAAGATCGGGATGTTCCTCGAGGAAGCCGGCCTTCCCTACAAACTCATCCCGGTGAACATCGGCGCCGGCGACCAGTTCAAGCCCGACTTCCTGAAGATCGCCCCCAACAACCGCATGCCGGCGATCGTCGATCATGAACCCGCCGACAAGGGCGCGCCGGTTTCGGTGTTCGAGTCGGGCGCCATCCTGCAATACCTGGGCGACAAAACTGGCAAGTTCTATCCCAAGGGCCTGCGCGAACGGGTCGCCGTCAACGAATGGCTGTTCTGGCAGATGGGCGGCCTGGGCCCGATGTCGGGACAGAACACGCACTTCCTGCGCTACGCGCCCGAGAAGCTGCCCTATGCGATGACGCGCTACACCAAGGAGGTCAACCGCCTCTACGGCGTGATGGACCGGCGGCTCGCCAACAACGCCTATCTCGGCGGCGCCGAATACAGCATCGCCGACATGGCCTGCTATCCGTGGGTGGTGCCATGGGAGATGCAGGAACAGAAGATGGCGGACTTCCCCCATCTCAAGCGCTGGCTCGACGGCATCGCCGCGCGCCCGGCCACCAAGATCGCCTATGAGAAAGGCAACGCCGTGCGCAAAGAACCGGCCGGCATCAACACGGAAGAACAGCGCCGCATCCTGTTCGGCCAGACGGCCGACAGCGTGCGCAAGGCGGCGGGCGGGTGACGCCAGCCGCGACCGTCGCACCGTGACCATCACCCTCTGGGATCTGCAAGGGGCTGAAGTGGACCGCCGCTTCAGCCCTTATTGCTGGCGGATCAAACTAGCGCTCAAGCATAAGGGGCTCGACTACACCACCATCCCCTGGCGCCTGGTCGACAAGCATGTCATCGCCTTCGCCAACTCCGACAAGGTGCCGGTGATCAAGGACGGCGAAACGGTCGTCGCCGATTCCTGGACCATCGCCAATTATCTCGAAGACACCTACCCCGACCGGCCCTCGCTGTTCGGTGGCGAGGGCGGCCGCGCGACGGGCCGTTTCCTGGTCGACTGGGCCGAGCTCGCGCTGATGGCCGGCATCTTCCCGATGATCGCCGCCGATCTCCACGCCATCATGGACGCCGAGACCCAGGTCTATTTCAGGAAGACGCGCGAGAAATTCCTCGGCCGCACGCTGGAAGCCGCCCAGGCCGAACGC
>CAZNZI010000680.1:0-2286 GCA_964577475.1 uncultured Rhodospirillaceae bacterium | reverse complement strand
CGAGGCGGATTCGCGGTCGGCGACGACCACGCGTACACCGGCTTCTTCCAGGGCACGGCCGAGCGGGCCATCGGGCGCGCGATCGGTCACCAGCACATGGATGCGCTCGAGCTCGGAAACCTTGACCAGCGACCAGTGGTCGAACTTGCTGGAGTCGGCCAGCACCACCACTTCGGTACCCTGGCGGATATAGAGCCGCTTGATCTCGGTCTCTTCGACCGAATAGTCGAACACGCCGTCGGCGGTGATGCCCGATACGCCGAGGAAGACGCGGTCGAGCCGATAGTTCTCGAGCTGGGTCAGTGTGATGCTGCCGCAGACCGACATCTCGGGCTTCCGCAACTGGCCGCCGGGGATGTAGGTGGTGATCATGCTGTCGGCCAAAGCCAGCGCCGCGCGCAGGCTGTTGGTGAAAACGCTGATGCCGTTGGCGGCGGAAAGAGCACGCGCCATTTCCAGCGCCGTGGTGCCGAGGTCGAGGCCGATCGCTTCACCAGGGCGGATCATCGCGGCAGCGGCCTGGCCGATCGCCTGTTTCGCCGTCTGATTCTCGCGTTCGCGCTGGTTGAAGCTGGGCTCCAAGGTACGCGCGCCGGCGACCGGTTTGGCGAAGGCGCCGCCATGGGTGCGCAGCACTTCGCCGCTTTCCTCAAGCCGGCGCAGATCGCGGCGGATCGTCATGTCGGAAACACCGAAGCGCTTGGCGCTCTCGGCCACTGAGACGAACCCTTCCTGCGCGACGATGGAGAGAAGGCGGACTTGCCGCGGTGTCAGGCGCTGGCGGGCCGGTAAAGCCGTGGTCATCGCGTCCCTCCCGATCCGGACGCGCACAGACGCACACAAAGCAACAGACCAGACCTCACGCCGACCATCCCCCTGGAGCGTTTAGGTTTTAAGGGTCTTATTTGAGACAAAAACCAACCAACTTTGAACGTCAGAATGTTGATTTTTGTTCAATTTCCATGACAGTATCTAACGGGTTTACACGAGTCAAGCTACCCACAGAGTGTGGGAAAATCAATAGGTTGGAATACAATCCAGCCGGTTGGACATGTGTGGGAGGGGATTTGAAGTGCTGCGAGCGGGGGCTCACGCACTCGAAGAACGCGATAGAATCTATCGATTTCAAGGTATTGAAGACCTTGGGGCGATGGTGCGGCAGCGATTCGCCTTTTGTGGTGCGGTGATCTCCCTCACAGATGGTTTGTCCGGGAAGCTTCATGTTAGCCGCGAACATGACATCCGCCTACCCAACCGCTTACGGGCATCGATTTTGATCGATATCGAACATTTTGCGCCGAATACGGAGATGCGTGAGCCGGTTAGGGATATGGGCCCATGCCTCTGATTTTGGGCCTCGATGTCGGTACGACCGCCTGCAAGGCGGTGGTTTTCGACGAAGCTGGGCGCGTGTTGGCGTCGGGCTCCAGTACTGGCTATCCGGTCTATCGCGACGCTGACGGAACGGCCGAACAGGCGCCCGCCGATTGGTGGCGGGCGACGATCGAAGCGGTGAGCGCCGCGACCAAAGACGTCGGTGCGCGGGCGAAGGAGATCGCGGCGATCGGCGTGTGCGGCGCTTGGGGTCAGGTCTTTGCCAAGCCGAACGGCGACGTGGTCGAACGCGCAATCACCTGGCAGGACGCGCGCGCCCATGACGAGGCGAAATGGCTGGCCGCCAATGTCGGCGTCGAGAAGATGCGCAAGATGGTGACGGTAGCGCTGCCGCTGACCGCCGCGCTGCCGCCCGCGCGGCTGCTCTGGTTGCGCCGTAATCGTCCCGAGTTCCTATCAGGTGAATGGCTGATGGTGCAGCCGAAGGATGTTGTGAATCATCGCCTGACCGGCGTGTGGGCCACTGATCCGACCAGTTGCGTCACCGTCCTCGACCTCCATGCGCGCCGGATCGATCCTGATTTCGAAAAACTGTTCGATCTGCCGCCGAATCTGTTGCCCGATCTGCTTGATCCGTTCGAACCCGTCGGCAAGCTGATGCCCGACATTGCAAGCACGCTAGGCTTGCCGGCCGGCATTCCCGTTACGACCGGCTGGGTCGATTCCTGGGCGACGATGTTCGGCACGGGCCTCGGCGTACGCGGTCTCGGCTTCGACGTTGCCGGCACATCCGAAGTGATCGGATTGACGGCCGATCATGTTGGCCATGACCATCACGGGCTTCTCGTCATGCCACTCGGAGATGGGCGGCACACAGTGTATGGGCTGACTGTCGCAGGCGGTGATTCGCTGAAGTGGTATGTGGAGGCCTTCATCGATGAAGCTGCGACT
>CAZNZI010000679.1:0-6796 GCA_964577475.1 uncultured Rhodospirillaceae bacterium | reverse complement strand
GATCAGCTTTCCGGCGTTCTCCGGCCGGCCGCCGATCTCGATGGCGGCGGCCAGCGCGGCGCCGGACGAGATGCCGACCGGCACACCGTCGAGCTTGGCGGCCTTGCGGGCCACCGCAAACGCCGTCTCATTGCCGATCTTCACGATCTCGTCGATCACGCCTTTATCCAGGTTGGCGGGGATGAAACCGGCGCCGATGCCTTGGATCTTGTGGGGGCCGGGTGCGCCGCCCGAGAGGACGGGGCTGTCCTCCGGTTCTACCGCCACCATGCGCACCGAAGGCTTGCGCTTCTTCAGCACGTGGCCGGCGCCGGTGATCGTCCCGCCGGTGCCGACGCCGGAGATGACGAAATCCACCTTGCCGTCGGTGTCCTTCCAGATTTCCTCGGCGGTGGTGGTTTCGTGGATCGCCGGGTTGGCCGGGTTCTCGAACTGCTGGAGGATGATCGAGTCCTTGATCTCGCGGTTGAGTTCCTCGGCGCGACGGATCGAGCCGGTCATGCCCTTGGCGGCAGGCGTCAACTCGATCTGTGCGCCGAGCAGGATCAGCATCTTGCGGCGCTCGAGCGACATCGATTCCGGCATGGTCAGGATCAGGCGATAGCCCTTCGCCGCGGCCACGAAGGCGAGCGCAATGCCTGTGTTGCCCGAGGTCGGTTCGATGATGGTGGCGCCCGGCTTCAGCTTGCCCGCCGCCTCGGCCGCTTCGATCATCGCCACGCCGATACGGTCTTTCACCGAAGCCAGCGGATTGAAGAATTCGAGCTTGCCGACGATGTCGGCCTTCACCTTGGCGTCGGCGGCCAGGCGCTTGAAGCGCACCAGCGGCGTCGCGCCGATCGTGTCGGTGATGCTGTCATAGATGCGGCCGCGGAATTCGGGAGCAGGCATGCAGTCCTCTTGGTTCTTGTGGGTTCAGGCCGTTCTTGATGTCAGATGGTGAAGTCCATGCTCTGCGCCACCTCGCTGACGATGCCGCCCTGGAAGGCGCGCGTGCAGAGATCGTCGATGGTGATGGCATCGAGGCGCTTCATGATTTCTTCCTGCAGCTCGGCCCAGGTGGGACGAATCACCTTCTTGCCGAGTTCCGACGAGGGAAGATCTTCCTCCTCCTCACCCTCGGCCGCTTCGAGCGCGCGGACCACGCGCACGATCTCGCCGACCGAGATGCGGCGGCGTTCGCGCGCCAACCGGTACCCACCGCGCGGACCGCGCACGCCCATCAGGATGCCGCTGCGTACCAGTTGCTGGAGCGTCTGTTCGAGATAGCGGCGCGGAATGCCCTGGCGGCGCGTGATCTCGCGGCTGCGCACCGGCTCGCCGCCGGAGTGATAGGCGATATCGAGCACCGCCTCGATGGCGAACAGCGTCTTCTTGGACGGACGCAACATTTCTGACTTACTCCTCAGTGAGCAGCGTGGCGATGCGCCCGGCCAGGCGCGTCGCGACGTCGGATTTGGCCAGCGCCGGCCAGGACTCGACGCCCTTGGCGGTGACCAGATGAACGGTATTGCTGTCGGCACCGAAGGTGCCCGTGCCGGTGTTCGCACTCGCGCTGACATCGTTGGCGACGATCACATCGCAGCCCTTCGAGGCGAGCTTCGCCTTGGCGCCCTCGATCACCTTCTCGGTCTCGGCGGCGAACCCGACCACGAGGCGCGGGCGGCGGTTGCCGGCCTGGGACAGCGTGGCGAGGATGTCGGGGTTTTGCGTAAGTTCCAAGGCAGGCGGTGGCGCACCCTTGGCCTTCTTCATCTTCTGGGTGGCGGGGGCGGCGACGCGCCAGTCGGCCACGGCAGCGGCGCAGACGGCCACATCGGCCGGCAGCGCGCCCAGGCAGGCATCGAGCATGTCGCGCGCCGACTCGACACGCACCACGTTCACACCTGCCGGATCGGCCAGCGACACGGGACCGCTCACCAGAGTCACCCGCGCGCCCAGTGCGTGCAGCGCATCGGCGATCGCGTGGCCCTGCTTGCCCGAGGAATGGTTCGAGATGTAGCGCACCGGATCGATCGGTTCGCGTGTCGGACCGCTGGTGACCAGCGCATGCCGTCCGGCCAAGGGGCCGTTGGCGCCGAAGAACTGTTCGATCGCGGCGACGATCTCCAACGGCTCGGCCATCCGTCCTTCGCCCGACTCGCCGTCGCCCAAAGATCCGGCGTTGGGGCCGACACGGCGCACGCCGCGCGACTCCAGCAGCGCGATATTGGCTGCCGTCGCCGGGTGCTGCCACATCCGGTGGTTCATCGCCGGCGCGATGATAATCGGCTTGTCGGATGCCAACAGCAGCGCCGAGGCCAAGTCGTCAGCCAGCCCATGCGCCATCTTGCCGATCAGATCGGCCGAGGCGGGGGCGACGATGACCAGGTCCGAGTCGCGGGTGAGCTGGATATGGGCTGTCGCGCCGTTGGCCGTGGTGGCGAACAGGTCGGTCAGCACACCGTCGCCCGAAAGGGCCGAGAGGCTGAGCGGGGTGATGAAGTGGCTGCCGCCCTGGGTCAGCACACAGCGGAGGATCGCGCCGCGCTCGCGCAGGCGCCGCACGAGGTCGAGGCTCTTGTAAGCCGCGATCCCGCCGGAAACCACCAAAACGATACGGCGCCCTGACAGGGTCACGGCCAAGCCCTTGTTCTACGGTGAAGGGATGTAATTAGAATAGTCATCAACCGGCCAGGGCGCAAGGCCGGGAAAATTATACAGATATCAGCGTTTCAGGAGCAGATAGGCGAGGACGGCAACCAGGATCCAGGGCACCCAGACAGGGAATATACCTCGCCGGCCCCGGGATTGTTCCAAGGCCTTCATCGAATCCGGGTGCAGGCGCAGCCCGCCGGCTTTGATGCTTTCGGCCAGGTGCTCGACGTTGCGCACGAAATTGGGCAGGCCCTGGATCGTCTCGAACACGCCGGCGGCCGAATCGCGCATGCGCGCGCCGGGGCCGAGATTCTCAAGCATCCACTGTTCGATCAGCGGCCGGGCCAGGTGCCACATATTGATCTTGGGGTTGAGCTTCCGCCCGACGCCCTCGGCCACCAGCATCGTCTTTTGCAGAAGCAGCATCTGCGGCTGCGCTTCCAGCTTGAAGGCGCGCGCCACGTCGAAGAGCTGGCCCAGCAGCCGCGCGACGGAAATCTCGTGGAGCGGCCGGCCCAGGATCGGCTCGGCGATCGAACGCACCGCCTGGGTGAAGAGCTCGACCGACTGATCGGCGGGAATGATCCCGGCGTCGAAATGGATCTGCGCGACGCGGTGGAAGTCTCGGTTCAAGAAGCCCAGCAGCAACTCGCCGAGAAAGCGGCGCGTCGCCTTGTCGAGCCGGCCGGTGATACCGAAATCGACCGCGATGATCTCGCCCTCGGCACCGACGAACAGGTTGCCGGGGTGCAGATCGGCGTGAAAGAAGCCGTCGCGGAACACCATGTTGAAGAAGGCGTCGGCCGCCAGTTCGACCACATGGGTCGGCTCGATCCCCGCTTCGACGATGCGGTCGATCTCGTCCACGGGAATGCCGTGGATGCGCTTCAAGGTCAGCACGCGGCGGCCGGTGCGCTGCCAGTCGACCTCGGGGATGACGAAGTTGGGGTCGCCCGCGAAGTTCTGCGCGAGCTCCGCGGCGGCGGCGGCTTCGAAGCGCAGATCCATCTCGCGATGGACCACACCTTCGAAATTGCGCACCGAGTCGAGGATGTGCAGCCGCCTCAGGCGCGGCCGCAGGCGCTCGGCCCATTCCGCCAGCCATAACAGCAGGGCTATATCCTTGGCGAAGCGCATCTCGATGCCCGGACGTAGCACCTTCACGGCCACTTCGGTTCCTTCGGTGGTCAGCGCGAAGTGGACCTGAGCGATCGAAGCGGCGGCGACCGGCGCGTCCTCGAAACTCTGGAACAGGCTTTCCAGCGGCAGATCGAATTCGGCGGCGACGATCGCGCGCGCTTCTTCGGTCGGGAAGGGCGGCAGCTTGTCCTGCAACTCCGACAGGTCCTCGGCCATCTCCTCGCCGATCAGGTCGGAGCGGGTCGAGAGCGACTGGCCCAGCTTGATGAAGGTGGGGCCCATCTCGAGCAACGCCGCAGCCAGACGCTGCCCGGGCCGCTGGCCGCGCGCATGGCGGCCCTTGCTTCCGCCCGATATCAGGATGGCGAAACGCAGGGTGCCCGGCACGTTGAGCAGGTCGAGCAGATCGTGCTTGGCCAGGATGCGGCCGATCGCCACCAGCCGCAGGAAATTGGTGATGCCGCGGAACACGCGCCGGTCCTACAACCGCCAACCGGAATGAATCGCGACGATGCCGGCCGAGAGGTTGGCGTATTTCACCTGTTCAAAACCGGCGGTTTTCATCCGTTCCACCAACTCGTCCTGCGGCGGGAAGCGGCGGATGCTCTCGGCCAAGTATTGATAAGCGTCCTCGTTCTTGGCGATCAGCTTGCCCAGCTTCGGCAGCACCGAGAAGGAATAGCGATCATAGAGTTTTGCCAGCGGCGGCAACGCGACCTTGCTGAACTCAAGACAGAAGAACCGCCCGCCCGGCTTCAGCACGCGGCAGGCCTCCGCCAGCGCGGCGTCGATATGGGTCACGTTGCGCAGGCAGAAGGCGATCGTGCAGGTGTTGAAGCTCATCGCGGGGAAGGGCAGGTTCTCGGCGTCGCCGCAAATCCAGTCGATCCCTTCGCCGAGATTGCGGTCGATCGCGCGGTCGCGGCCGACCTGCAGCATGCCCTGGGTCAGGTCGCACACGGTCACCGGCCCGCCGCCGCGCTCGCGCCAGCCGAAGGCGATGTCGCCGGTGCCGCCGCCCAGGTCGAGCAGGGTTCGGTCGGGGCGCGGCTGGATGCGGTCGATGAAGAAGCGCTTCCACAACCGGTGCACGCCCATGCTCATCAGGTCGTTCATCAGGTCGTAGTTGCGCGCGACATCGTCGAATACCCCGCGCACCAGCGCGGGCTTTTCCGCGGCGGAGACGGTGCGATAGCCGAAATGTGTCGTGTCGCCGCCGGATGGGGCGTCAGGTGCAGTCATGACGGGCGCAGAATATAGCATCGCCTATCCACCGTCACCCCGGCGCTTGCCACTTGTGACGGCCTTCGCCATCCTGCGGCCATGCCTGAGCTTCCCGAAGTCGAAACCATCCGCCGCAGCCTCGAACGCGCAATGCCCGGCCGGCGGATCAAGGCCGCGCGTACCCATCGCGGCGATCTGCGCCGCCCGTTCCCGCCCGAACTGGCCCAGCGCATCACGGGGCGCAAGATCGAGAAACTCGATCGCCGTGCCAAATATCTGGTGATCGTTCTCGACGGCGGGCTCGATCTCCTGATCCATCTCGGCATGTCGGGCCGCATCCTGGTCGGCGAGGCTAAGGGCGAGCCGGGCAAGCACGAGCATTTCTCGGTCGATCTCGATGATGGGCGGCGGGTCAGCCTGCATGACCCGCGCCGGTTCGGCATGGTCGATCTGGTGGCGGCGAAAGAACGCGACACGCATCCGCTCCTGAAGGATATCGGTCCGGAGCCATTGGGTTCCGATTTCACGCCCGCCGTCCTCGCTGCCGCTCTGAAAGGCAGCAGCACCAGTATCAAGGCCGCCTTGCTCGACCAGCAGCGCGTCGCCGGGCTCGGCAACATCTATGTGTGCGAGGCCCTGTTCCGTGCGCATATCTCACCGAGGCGCCTGGCGGGCAAGGTGACGAAAGCGCAGATCGAGAAGCTTGTGCCGACGATCAAGGCGGTGCTGAAGGATGCGTTGAAGGCCGGCGGTTCCACATTGCGCGATCACCGGTTGCCCTCGGGCGAGCTCGGCTATTTCCAGCATCATTTCCAGGTCTACGACCGCGAAGGCGAGCCCTGCCCCACCAAGGACTGCAAAGGCCATATCAAGCGCATCGTCCAGGGCGGGCGATCGACTTTCTTTTGTCCCGTCTGCCAGAAATAGAAGCGGGGACCAGCCATGCGCCGCGCCGGTAGCGCCTTCCGTCGCCTCAGTGCTATGAGTCGCGCCATGAAACCGACCGGACTTCTTCTCGCCGCCTGCATCTTTGCGTCCTTGCCCGCTTTCGCCGCCGATCAGACCTTCCTCAAGGAGGTCGACGATCTGCCGCTGGCACCGGGCCTTGTCGAGCAGCCGGGCGGCACCTTGTTCGACTCGCCGCAGGGGCGCATCG
This sequence comes from uncultured Rhodospirillaceae bacterium, assembly GCA_964577475.1. Classification (GTDB taxonomy): domain Bacteria; phylum Pseudomonadota; class Alphaproteobacteria; order Rhodospirillales; family Magnetospirillaceae; genus JASHSH01. The sequence goes on along the minus strand of CAZNZI010000679.1, from coordinate 639 downwards.
TCGAGGCGAATGCCCAAGGCCAGCTGATGGAAGTCGAGGTGCGTCAATTCTATGACGAGAGCCTGCCGCAGCTCGGTTGGACCCAGGTCAGCTCGGGCGTCTACCGCCGCGACAAGGAAGTCCTGCGGCTCGATTATTCTGACGGCATGCCGATCGTCGTCCATTTCTCACTGGCGCCGCTGAAGACGGCTTCCGACAAAGACGACAAGGATAAGAAGGGAGACAAGCCATGACCGCCGAAACCATCATCGTCGAAACCAAGGGCACCGTCGGCCTGATCACGCTGAACCGCCCCAAGGCGCTCAATGCGCTCAACGGTCAGGTGGTGCGCGAACTCGGCGCGGCTTTGATTGCCTTCGACAAGGATGACGCGATTGGCGCCATCGTCATCACCGGCAGCGAGCGCGCCTTCGCCGCCGGTGCCGACATCAAGGAGATGCAGCCGCTCAGCTATATGGACGCCTATCTGAGCGATTTCATCACCTCCGAATGGGAAACGGTGACGCGGATCAGAAAGCCGGTGATCGCGGCAGTCGCCGGCTACGCACTGGGCGGCGGCTGTGAGATGGCGATGATGTGCGACATCATCATCGCTGCCGATACGGCCAAGTTCGGCCAGCCGGAAATCACGCTCGGCAC
>CAZNZI010000678.1:0-3204 GCA_964577475.1 uncultured Rhodospirillaceae bacterium | reverse complement strand
TTGGCGCCGCGCTTGGTCGAGTCGATGTTCAAGATCATTGCCACCGTGCGGCGCGAGGAGAAAGTCAGCGTGCTGCTGGTCGAACAGAACGCCTCGCAGGCGCTGCAGCTCGCCGACCGCGCCTATCTGATCGAGACCGGGACGCTGGTCGCGTCGGGCGACGCCAAAAAACTGGCTGACGATCCGCAAATCCGCCGTTCCTACCTGGGCTACTGAGGCAAAACGGCGATGACCCAGCTCATTCAGCAAATCGCCTCGGGTCTCGCCACCGGCGCCATCTATTCCAGTCTCGCCCTCGCCCTGGTGATGATCTATCGCGCGACCGAGCTGGTGAACTTCGCCCAGGGCGACATGGCGATGTTCTCGACCTATCTCGCCTGGACCCTGATGAACGCCGGCATGCCCTTCTGGGCGGCCTTCCTCATTACCCTGGTCGCGTCCTTCATCGGCGGTGTGGTGATCGAGCGCGTGGTGATCCGGCCGGTCCAGAACGCGCCGGTGCTGGCCGCCGTGATCGTCTTCATCGGGCTCGAACTGATCATCTATGCGCTGGCGGGATGGATCTATAGCTACGAGGTCCGCGACTTCCCGACACCGTTCCCCGATAAGCCGATCCTGGGCGCGCTGATGACCACGCGCGACCTTGGCGTGATCGGCGTGACCTTGCTCATGCTGATCCTGCTCTATCTGTTCTTCCGCTTTACGCCGACCGGCCTCGCGATGCGCGCGGCGGCGCAAAACCCGGTTTCGGCGCGCCTCTCCGGTATTCGCGTCGGACGGATGCTGGCGATCGGCTGGGGTCTGGCGGCGACCATCGGTGCAACCGCAGGGATCATGGTGGCGCCGATCCTGTTCCTCGATCCCAATATGATGTTCGGCGTCTTGATCTACGCCTTTGCCGCCGCGCTGCTGGGCGGGATCACCAATCCCCTGGGCGCGGTGGTCGGCGGGCTGATCGTCGGCGTGGCCGAAAATCTGATCGGCACCTATTTCATCGCCACCCAGTTGAAACTGACCGTGGCGTTGGCGCTGATCTTCCTGGTCCTTGTCTTCAAGCCGAACGGATTGTTCGGCACCACCACCGTGCGGCGGGTCTAGCCATGACCGAGCGCGCCACCACCATGACCAACGCCTTGGCCACGCACCGCATCGCGGGCCTGAGCGAGACGGCGTGGCGGAGGATCGGCCTTGTGGCGCTGATCCTTTTCGGCATCGCCCTGCCGTTCCTGGTGACCAAGTACCAGTCGTTCCAGTTCACCCTGGCGATGATTTATGCCGTCGCCCTGCTCGGTCTGAACATCCTGACCGGCTACAACGGCCAGATTTCGCTCGGCCACGGCGCCTTCTTTGCCGTCGGCGCGTATACGGCGGCGATCCTGATGCATCGCTGGGGGGTGCCGTTCTGGGCCACCCTGCCCGCCGCCGCGCTGATTTGCTTTGTGGTCGGCGTCCTGTTCGGCCTGCCCGCCTTGCGGTTGGACGGACTCTATCTGGCGCTGGTGACTTTGGCGCTCGCACTGGCGCTGCCGCAGCTTCTCAAATATTTCGAGAGTTGGACCGGCGGGCAGCAAGGCATCAACCTGATCAAGCCAAAGCCGCCCGCCTGGATCGGTCTCGATAAGGACCGCTACATCTATCTGATGGTCTTCATCGTCCTTGTGGTGATGTTCAAGATCGCCGCCAATCTGCTGCGCGGGCGGACCGGGCGCGCGCTGGTGGCCACCCGCGACCACCCGATCTCGGCGGCGGCCATGGGCATCGACACGGCGCGCTACAAGACGCTGGCCTTCGGCATGAGTGCGCTGTTCACCGGCGTCGCCGGCGCGATGAGCGCGATCGTGATCGGCTATGTCTCGCCCGAGGCCTTCGGGCCGTTCCTCTCGATCTCGCTGCTGGTCGGATCGGCGGTCGGCGGCATCGCCACCATCGGCGGGCCGATCGTCGGCGGCCTGTTCGTCCAGTTCATTCCCAATTTCGCCAGCAGCATTTCCGATGCGGCGCCCTGGGCGATCTATGGCCTGTGCATGCTGATCTGCATGTACCTCGTGCCGGAAGGCGCCATCGGTTTCGCAGCCCCGAGGCTCACCCGACTGCTGCGCCGAAACGCAAGACCATCACCTTGAGACTGCAAACCCCATAAGACACGACACACAAGGGAGGACCCAATGACGATGAAGCACCTTCTGGCGAGTACCATCTCCGTCGCCGCCGTCGTTCTGGCAGGCAGCTTGGCCCTGGCCGCCGGCCAATACGGTCCCGGCGCCAGCGATACCGAAATCAAGATCGGCAATACCGTTCCCTATAGCGGCCCGGCTTCGGCCTATGGCGTGATCGGCAAGGGCGATGCCGCCTATTTCCAGATGATCAACGACCAGGGCGGCATCAATGGCCGCAAGATCAAGTTCATCTCGCAGGATGACAGCTACAGCCCGCCTAAGACCGTCGAACTGGTGCGCAAGCTGGTCGAGCAGGACGAGGTGTTGGCGCTGTTCAACACCCTCGGCACGCCGCCCAACACCGCGATCCAGGGCTACCTCAACGACAACAAGGTGCCGCAGCTCTTCGTCGCCACCGGCGCTGACAAGTGGAACGATCCGAAGAACCACCCCTGGACGATCGGTTACAATCCGAGCTATCGCGTCGAAGCGCGCATTTATGGCCGCTACATCCTCAAGAACTTGCCCAATGCCAAGATCGCCGTGCTCTACCAGAACGACGATTTCGGCAAGGACTACCTGGCCGGCCTGAAGGATGCGCTGGGCGCCAAGGCCGACAAGATGATCGTGATGACCAAGTCCTACGAGACGACCGACCCCACGGTCGACTCGCAGATCGTCGCGCTGCAAGGCAGCGGCGCGGACGTGCTGGTCACTGCGGCGACGCCGAAATGGGCCGCACAATCGATCCGCAAGGTCGGCGAACTCGGGTGGAAGCCGACCCACTTCCTCACCAACGTCTCGGTCTCGGTCGGCACGGTGCTGACGCCCGCCGGCCTCGACAAGTCGGTCGGGCTGATCACCAGCGCCTACATCAAGGATCCGACCGATCCGCAATGGAAGGACTCGAAGGACTTCCAGGATTGGTCGGCCTGGATGAAGAAATACTATCCCGACGGCAACATGTCTGACGTCAACATTGCCTATGCCTACGGCGTTGCCGCTACCATGACCCAGGTGCTGAAGCAGTGCGGCGACAACCTGACTC
>CAZNZI010000677.1:0-1709 GCA_964577475.1 uncultured Rhodospirillaceae bacterium | reverse complement strand
GAGGCACAGCGCGATGAAGGCGAAGAAGATCGCCGTCTGGTACGTCCAGGCCATCCATGCGAATGACATGTCGGCTCTCCCTCAAACGCGGCCCAGGGCGAAGCCCTTGGCGATGTGGTTGCGTACGAACCAGATGACGAGTGCGCCCGGGATCATGGTCAGCACGCCCGCGGCTGCGAGCAGTGCCCAGTCCATGCCGGAGGCCGAATAGGTGCGCGACATCACCGCCGCGAATGGCAGCGCATCGGTGGCGGTCAGCGTGGTGGCGAGCAGCTGCTCGACCCACGAGAACATGAAGCAGAAGAAGGCCGTGACGCCGACGCCGTTGGCGACCAGCGGCAGGAAGATGCGCACGAAGAAACGCGGGAACGAATAGCCATCGATCGCCGCGGTCTCGTCGATCTCTCGCGGCACGCCGCTCATGAATCCCTCGAGAATCCAGACCGCGAGCGGCACGTTGAACAGGCAATGCGCGAGCGCCACGGCCCACACCGTGTCGAACAGGCCGACCGCGTAATAGAGATTGAAGAACGGCAGCGCAAATACGGCGGTCGGCGCCATCAGATTGGTGAGCAGCCAGAAGAACAGGTGCTTGTCGCCGATGAAGCGATAGCGGCTGAACGCATAGGCCGCCGGCAGCGCAACCGTCACCGAGATCACGGTATTGATCACGACATAGGTCAGCGACACCAAAAATCCATGCACCCAGGTGGGATCGTGCAGGATGAAGGCATACTTCACCAGCGACGGATTGCGCGGGATGATCGCCAGCCCCGACATGATGTCTTCGTTGCTGCGCAGGCTCATGTTGATGAGCCAGTAGATCGGCAGCATGAGGCACACGAGATAGAAGATGAGGCCGATCTTCGGCAGGATGCCTTGCTTCATCTCAGGCCTCCTTCAACAGATCGAGCTGGGTCATCGCGGTGAAGAAGATCCAGCACAGGGTGATCGTGATGAGGTAGTAGACGAGCGACATCGCGGCGGCGCTGCCGAGATCGACCTGGCCGAGCGCGATCTTGACCAGATCGATCGACAGGAACGTCGTGGCGTTGCCGGGTCCACCGCCGGTCACGACGAACGGCTCGGTATAGATCATGAAGCTCTGCATGAAGCGAAGCAGGATCGCGAGCACCAGCACGCGCTGCAGCTTCGGCAGCTCGATATTGACGAACACCGACCAGCGGCTGGCGGCATCGATCTGGGCCGCCTGATAGAAGGCGTCCGGAATTGCGCGCAAGCCCGCGTAGCTCAGGAGGATGACGAGCGGCGTCCAGTGCCAGACGTCGATCAGGAGGATCGTGAACCACGCCGATACCGGATCCTGCGTGTCATTGTAGTTCAGGCCGAGGCCGTTCAACGCCGCGCCAAACAGGCCGATGTCCGCGCGCGCGAAGATCTGCCACATGGTGCCGATGACGTTCCACGGAATCAGCATGGGCAGCGCGATCAGCACCAGGCTCGGCCCGACCGCCCTGCCGCGGCGGGGCAGCGCCAGCGACAGCGCAATGCCGAGCGGCACCTGGATCATGAGAACAGCGAACGAGAAGATCAGATTGCGTTGGAGCGCGCCCGAAAAGCGGCTGCCGATTTCGGTAGAGGGATCGAGAAGGTCGCGGAACCAGGCATCGCCGTTCCAGAAGAAATGGTTCTCCGCCATCGCGTCCTGCACCGAATAGTTGACGACCGTCATCATCGGCAGCAGGGCC
>CAZNZI010000676.1:0-2317 GCA_964577475.1 uncultured Rhodospirillaceae bacterium | reverse complement strand
CGCCTGGGCGCCGCCGGTGACGGAACGGCTGGGCCAGATGTTCGCCAATTTCGGCGTGGTCGACCGCGTGCGCCTGCAAGGGCCGCATGAGGCCACCAGCGTCAATCTCGATCTCTATGCGCGCGTCGACGTGCTGCTCGACACGGCACCGGTCAACGGTTTGAACGACGTCGCCGAAGCGCTATGGATGGGCGTGCCCGTCGTCTCTCTGAAAGGCGACCGCCGTGCCGGTTGCGCCGGGGCGGCGATCCTCGAAGCTGCCGGCCACCCCGATTGGGTGGCCGCGACGGCCGACGACTATGTGGCCATCGCCGCCGGCCTGGCCGATGCCGCCGACCTGGATGTCACGCGCGCGGGCTTGCGCGATGCCACCGCCGCTTCGCCGCTCTGCGACGCCGAAGGTTTCGGCTCGATTCTCAAATCCGCGCTTCTGGCGCATGCGGCGAAGGCAGCCCAGACGGCCTGAGCCGACGCCGGCACCGCCAATGGCGCAGACTCTGAACAGAACATCGGTTGCCGATCCCGCCTTTCTTCGCGTCGTCGCGGGCGACGTCGCGGGCGCGATCCGCATCTATCGCGAACGGTTGAGAAGCGCGCCGCGCGACTCCGATTTGCACCATGCTCTCGGCCATCTGCTGCTGATGACTGGCGACTTCGCCGCCGGGCTCGAGGAATGCGAATGGCGCCGCCAGCCCGCCGCGCCGCCGGTGCCGCGCTGGAGGGGCGCGCCGCTCAATGGCGCGCGCATCCTGGTCCATGGTGAACAGGGCTTCGGCGACAATTTCCAGTTCGCGCGCTACGCTGGTCTGGTGGCCGAACGCGGCGGCCGGGTGGTCATGGGAACGCGCGCCGGGATGAAGCCGCTGCTGATGACCGTGCCGGGCGTCGTCGAGGTGGTGGCAAGCGGTGAAAGCCTCACCGACATTGCCTGCCATATCCCGATGATGTCGCTACCTTATGTCTTCGGCACCCGTCTGGATTCGATTCCGAACGCGACTCCTTATATGACAGCCGATCCTGCGCGCGCCACCGCGTGGAAAGAACGGCTCGACGCCTATCCCGGCCTGCGCGTCGGTCTGGTCTGGTCGGGCAACACCGACACGATCTACAACGCGCGGCGCTCGCCCGGCCTCGCCGCGCTGCGGCCGCTGATCGGTTGTCCCGGCGTCACCACCTTCGGGCTGCAGATGGGCGGCGGCCGCGCCGATCTCGATGGCGCCGATCTGCCGTCCTCGTTCGTCGATCTCGGCCCCGATCTCACGGACTTCGCCGAGACGGCGGCGGCGATGACGGCGCTCGACCTGATCGTCTCGCCCTGCACCTCGACGACCCATCTGGCCGGCGCGCTCGGCCGTCCGCTCTGGGTGATGCTGGCCTCGGCCGCCGACTGGCGCTGGTTCCGCGACCGCGACGACAGCCCGTGGTATCCGACGGCGCGCCTGTTCCGTCAGCAGACGGAAAGCGACTGGAGCGTGCCGGTGACGCGCATGCGCGCCGCACTCGAAGAGATGGCGGCAGCCAAGACCACGACGCCTTAGTTTATTTCGGCGCTTCGCCGGTCTCTTCCGTGCGCGCGCCCTGGCCTTGTGCCAGAACCCGCACGGCATCCACTGCGTTCGACACCTTCGCCGCATCGACGCCGCGGCAGACGATCACGGTGCCGAAGATGCCCTGGCGCGAGAACGGGTAGGACCCGATCTCCACATCCGGCCGCTCGTTCTGGATCGCGGTCAGACCTGCCGCGATCGCACCCTCGCCGGTATAGATGTCGATGCTCTGCGACAGGATTTTCTTGCCGCCTTTCAGCGCGCCTTTCACCCCGTCGAACATCGCCTGCATGATGCGCGGGATGCCGGCCATCACATGGACATTGCCGATGATGAAGCCGGGCGCCTTGCTGATCGGGTTCTCGATCAATTCGCCGCCCTCGGGGATATTGGCCATGCGCAACCGCGCCTCGTTGAGATTTTCGGGCGCGATCTGCTGCTTCAGCCGCTCCACCGCGCGCGGGTCGCGCAGCAGGGGCACACCGAAGGCCTTGGCGATGCATTCGGCGGTGATGTCGTCATGGGTTGGGCCGATGCCGCCGGTGGTGAAGACATAGGTGAACTTGGCGCGCAGCGCGTTGACGGCGGCGATGATCTCGCCCTCGTCGTCGGCCACCACGCGCACTTCCTTCAGGCGCACGCCGACGTCGTTCAGGCCCAGCGCGATATAGGCCAGGTTCGCGTCCTGGGTGCGCCCCGACAGGATTTCGTTGCCGATGATCAACAGAGCCGCGGTGACCTCGCCTTCGGCCATGGATATGTTCCCTTTC
>CAZNZI010000675.1:0-6322 GCA_964577475.1 uncultured Rhodospirillaceae bacterium | reverse complement strand
GAAGGCCGCGCCTCGATCCGCGTGAAGACCTTTGCAGCGGGCATCAGCGATTCGATCCTGCGCCCGGCGCTTGATATGGATGGGCAGGAGGAGGCGCGGCACAAGGACGTGCTCTCCAAGCTCGTCGCCGCCTATGGGATCACACTCGCGCCCGAACCCGACTACCCGCCGCCCGCCGACGCCGAATGGGCCTGGCTGGTGACGGGCTTCAGTGAATGCATCGACAGTTTCTTCGCCTTCGGCCTGTTCGAGATCGCGCGCCGTTCCGGCTATTTTCCGCTCGAACTGGTCGACACTTTCGAACCGGTGATCCAGGAAGAGACACGCCACATCATCTTCTTCGCCAACTGGGTCGCCTGGTACCGGCACAACATGCCGCTGTGGCGGCGGCCCTGGTTCTTTCTCAAGGTGCTGGGTGTCTGGGCCTTCCTGATCTATGAGCGCATCGGCATAGCGCGCGGGTTCGACGACTCGGGCAATGCGCAGGATGCCAATTTCGCGATGACGGGCGCGGGCTCGGTCGGCGTGGAATTGGAGCCGCTCGATCTGATGGCACTGTGCCTTAAGGAGAACGATCGCCGCATGGCCGGCTACGACAAGCGGCTTCTGCGTCCCAGCACGGTGCCGTTTCTGGCGCGGCTCGCGCTCAAAGTCATGCGCTATAAACCCAATAATTGAGGATGGTGGAGACGGTCATGGATTATCCGGCGGATACGGTCATCGATTTGCTCGCGCGCGGCACCGGATCGGATCAAGCGATCGGTGCGCCGGATCGACCGTGGCTGACCCATGACGGGGTCCGCGCGCTCTGCAAGCGCACGGTCGAGGCACTGAACGGCATGGGCATTGGCCGCGGCGATCGCGTCGGCATCGTTCTGCCGAACGGGCCCGAGGCCGCATCGTCTTTCGTGGCCATCGCAGCCGGCGCGACCACGGCGCCGCTCAATCCGGCCTATCGCGCCGATGAGTTCGAGTTCTATCTCTCCGATCTCAACGCGAAGGCCCTGGTGATTCTCGAAGGCATGGAGAGTCCATCGCGCGAGGTGGCGGCCAAGCGCAACATTCCGATCGTCACACTGGTGCCGAATGCGACGGGTCCCGCGGGCGATTTCACCCTGAAGCCCGAAAAGCCGCTCTCCGGCAAGGTGGCAAAGCCCGGCATGGCGGCGGGTGACGACATCGCGCTGGTGCTGCACACCTCGGGCACCACCTCGCGGCCGAAGATCGTCCCGCTCAGCCATATCAACATCACGGCTTCGGCCTATCACATCGGCCAGACGCTGCAGCTCAAGCCCGGCGATGTGTGTCTCAACATCATGCCGTTGTTTCATATCCACGGGCTGATCGCCGCGACGCTTTCGAGCTTGGCTGCGGGCGCGGCAGTGTCGTGCTCGCCCGGCTTCAACGCGATGAAGTTCTTCGGCTGGATGGAGCAGGTGCGACCCTCCTGGTACACGGCTGTGCCGACCATGCATCAGGCGATCCTGACCCGCGCCGCACGCAACGAGGCGATCATCAAGGCCGGCCGTCTGCGCTTCCTGCGCTCGTCGTCCTCGTCATTGCCGCCGCAAGTGATGGCGGAGCTTGAGAGTGTGTTCGGCGTGCCGGTGCTGGAAGCCTATGGCATGACCGAGGCGGCGCATCAGATGGCGTCCAATCCACTGCCGCCGCGGCCCCATTACGCGGGCTCGGTCGGCATCGCTTCGGGTCCCGAGATCGCCATCATGGACGACGCCGGCAATCTGCTGAAGGCGGGCGATCTGGGCGAAGTGGTGATCCGCGGGCGCGACGTGACCAAGGGCTATGAGAACAATCCCGACGCCAACGCCAAGGCCTTCACCAATGGTTGGTTCCGCACCGGCGACCAAGGCACGCTCGATGAGGCGGGTTATCTCCGCCTGACCGGCCGCATCAAGGAACTGATCAACCGCGGCGGCGAGAAGGTGAGCCCTCTCGAAATCGACGGCATCCTGATGGATCACCCGGCAGTGCAGCAGTGCCTGTCCTTCGCGATGCCGCACAAGATGCTGGGCGAGGAAGTGGCCGCCGCCGTGGTGCTGCGCGAAGGGCAGACGGTCGATGAACGCGAGCTGCGGGATTTCGCCGCAGCGCGTTTGGCCGACTTCAAGGTGCCGCGCAAGATCGTCTTCCTGACGGAAATCCCGAAAGGCGCGACCGGCAAATTGCAGCGCATCGGGCTCGCCGAGAAGCTGGGGCTGACCGCCTGATGCGCATCGCCATCTTCGGCGCGGGCGCGATCGGCGGCTATCTCGGCGTCAAACTGCATCAGGCCGGGGGCGAGGTCACCTTCATCGCGCGCGGGCCGCATCTGGCGGCGATGCAGAAGAACGGCGTCACGCTCAAAAGCGGCGGCGAGACGGTGGTCGTTCATCCGCGCTGCGTCGCCGATGCCGGTGAGGCGGGGCCGCAGGACTATGTGTTTGTCACGCTGAAGGCGCACAGCCTGCCCGGCGCTGCGCCGCAGATCGCCAAGCTGATGGGATCCGAGACGGCGCTGGTCACGGGTGTCAATGGTGTGCCGTACTGGTACTTCTATGGAATCGATTCGCCTTACCGTGATCGCCCGATCGAAAGCGTCGATCCGGGCGGCGCGTTGTGGAAGGCGCTGCCGCCGAAGCAGGTGATCGGTTCGGTGGTCTATCCGGCCGCGGAGGTGATCGAGCCCGGCGTGATCGAACACACCTATGGGGACCGCTTTTCTCTTGGTGAGCCCGACGGTTCGCGCAGCCCGCGCGCCGAGGCGCTGTCGAAACTCTTGATCGCCGCCGGCATCAAAGCGCCGGTGCGGCCGCGCATCCGCGACGAGATCTGGGTAAAGCTCTGGGGCAATCTCGCCTTCAACCCGATCTCGGCCTTGACCAGCGCGACGCTCGACAAACTGACCGCGCCGGGTGAATTGCGCGACACGGCGCGGGCGATGATGGTTGAGGCGCAGGCCGTTGCCGAGGCGCTGGGTGTGAAGTTCGCCATCGGCGTCGACCAGCGGATCGACGGCGCCGCCGAAGTGGGCGCACACAAGACTTCGATGCTGCAGGATCTCGAACGGGGCCGGCCGATGGAGATTGATGCGCTGTTGGGTGCCGTGGTCGAACTCGGTGCGCTGGTGGGCAAGTCGATGCCGACTTGCGCGACGATCCTGGCCCTGGTGCGCGAACGGGCGCGGCAAGCCGGCTGCTATCCGCAGGCGCAGGGGTGAATCCTTTCAAAACCCTGGGCCGCTTCGGGCTCGATACGTTCCTGCTGTTGCTGTTCGCCGCTGCCGGCCTGTCGTTGCTTACGCCCGATATCGGCAAGTCGGGCGGTTTCATCCATCTCGACCTCTACAGCAATTACGGCGTGTCGGTCGTCTTCCTGCTCTACGGGCTGACGCTGTCCTGGGAGCGGTTGCGCGCGGGCATGCTGAACTGGCGGCTGCACCTCGTGGTGCTGGCCGGGACCTTCGTCATCTATCCCGTCCTGGTCTGGGGGGCGACCGCAGCGGCAGGTTCGCTGGTCGGCTCCGATCTCAAGCTCGGCTTCTTCTATATCGCTGCCTCGCCCTCGACGATCTCCTCCTCGGTGGCAATGACCTCGATTGCGCGCGGCAACGTGGCGGGCGCGATCTTCAACGCGAGCCTGTCGAGCCTGATCGGCGTATTTGCCACGCCACTGTGGGTGAATTGGTATCTCTCCCAAACCGGGCAGGCGCTGGCGCTCGGCCATGTCGTCATCAAGATCGCCGGACTCGTGGTGGCGCCGATTGTCGTCGGCCAATTGCTGCGACCGCTGATCGGTAGATGGGTCGCGCGACAGGCATTGCTGGTCAAGGTGCTCGATCGCGGCACGGTGCTGGCGATCGTCTTCAATTCCTTCTCCGACTCGGTCGCCGAAGGTGTCTGGGCCGGGCATGGTGCGTCGGTGATCATCCTGATCGGCGCGATCTGCCTGGGGCTCTTCTTTATTCTGCTCGAGATGCTGAAGGCGATCTGCCGGTGGCTTGGTTTTCCGCGCAGCGATATCATCGCGGGCGCCTTCTGCGGCACCAAGAAGTCGCTCGCCTTCGGCATCCCGCTTGCGAAGGTGATGTTCGGCACGTCGTCGACCTTGGGCATGATCATCCTGCCCTTCGTGCTCTATCACCTGCTGCAACTGGTGGCAGCCAGCATCCTGGCCCGGCGTTGGGCGCGGGACTATGAAGCGGAAGGCTCCGCCGTTTAATCGAAGCGTTTGATCATGAAGTGGCGGTCGATGCCGGGCAGGAAGTCGGGCAGCGTGGCGAAGGCGGCGTAGCCGAGCTTCTCGTAGAAGGGCCGCGCCTGGAAGCTGAAGGTGTTGAGCCAGGCACCGATACAGCCGCGCCGCTTCGCTTCGTCCTCGGCCGTCACCATCAGTTTGGTGCCGAGCCCCGTGCCGCGCATCGTTTCCGGCACGACCAGCAGATCGACATAGAGCCACTTCGCCCAGTTGTAGCCCCACAGGCCGCCGATCACCGCGCCATCGTCATCGCGCACGGGAATCACCAGCAGGCGGAATTCGCCGGGCGCGCCCATCTTCGCGGTGTTGTAGACCTCGATCGCCTCGACGATGCCGGCCCGGACTTCGGGCCCCGGCGCATCGGTGACCTCAAGCGGCTTCATCGGCGTGGCTTACTGGCTCACCAGCATGTGACCCATGCGGCGGCCGCCGAAGAGATGGACGTGCAGATGTGGCACCGTCTGTTCGCTGTCGCGGCCGTGATTGCTGAGGAGGCGATAGCCAGGCTCGTCGAGGCCCAACTGGCTCGCCACTTTACCGACCGCGCGGATATAGCCGGCGATCAGTTCAGTGGGCGCCGAAGCTGAGAAATCGGCCCAGGAGACGTATTCACCCTTGGGGACCACCAGCACATGCACCGGCGCCTGCGGATTGACGTCGTGGAAGGCCAGCGCGAACTCGTCCTCGTACACTTTCTTGCACGGAATCTCGCCGCGCAGGATTTTCGCGAAGATGTTGTTGCGGTCGTATGCCATGGCCATCTCCAGCGTTCTTTCGTGTGGCCCATCCTTCGAGGGCCGCCATGCGGCCACCTCAGGATGAGGTTTTGACAAAAATCCTCATGGTGAGGGCTTTGCGTAGCAAAGCCTCGAACCATGGGCGGTTCCCCTATTTCGAGCGTGAATTTTTTTCTTCGATGCCCGACTTACCCTGGCGCGCAGCGAGGTTGGCCCAGACATCGGCCGGCGCGACGCCGCTGTCGGCCCAGAGCACCAGGAGGTGATAGAGCAAATCGGCACTTTCGCTGGCCACGCGGTCCTTGCCTTCGCTCAGCGCGGCGATGGTGGTCTCGACCGCTTCCTCGCCGAATTTGCGCGCGATCTTGCCGCGGCCCTCGGCGAACAGCTTGGCGGTGTAGGAACTCGCGGGATCGCCACCCTTGCGGGAGGCGATGGTGGCGAACAGTTGATCGAGGATGGTGCCGTCCATGATCGGCCTCTCTCAGCTCATACGAACGGGAATGCCGGCGGCGGCCATACGGTCCTTGGCCTGCTTCACCGAATATTCCCCGAAGTGGAAGATCGATGCGGCGAGCACGGCAGTCGCGTGCCCGTCGCGGATGCCTTCGACCATGTGATCGAGATTGCCGACGCCGCCCGAGGCGATCACTGGAATACGCACCGCGTCCGCCACCGCGCGGGTCAGGGGGATGTTGAACCCCTTGCGTGTGCCGTCGCGGTCCATCGAGGTCAGCAGGATTTCGCCCGCGCCATATTCGGCCATCCGCCGCGCCCACTGCACGGCGTCGATGCCGGTCGCATTGCGCCCGCCATGGGTGAATATCTCGAACTTGTCCTCGCCCACGCTCTTGGCATCGATGGCGACCACGATGCATTGGGCGCCGAACTTCTCGGCGGCCTCGCGCACGAATTCCGGATTCTTCACGGCCGCCGTATTGATCGACACCTTGTCGGCGCCAGCCAGCAGCAGCTTGCGGATGTCCTCCACCGCGCGCACGCCGCCGCCCACCGTGAGCGGCATGAAGCACTGCTCGGCCGTGCGGCGCACCACGTCATAGAGCGTGTCGCGTCCATCGGACGAGGCGGTGATGTCGAGGAAGGTCAGCTCGTCGGCGCCCGCCTTGTCATAGACGCGCGCCTGCTCGACCGGATCGCCGGCATCGACAAGGTTGACGAAGTTGATGCCTTTGACCACGCGGCCGCCGGTCACGTCGAGGCAGGGGATGACGCGCATCTTCATCATGTCACGTCTCCAGCAATTTGAGGCCGGCGGCCAGGTCGACCTTGCCGTCATACAAAGCGCGGCCGACGATCACGCCGTCGATGCC
>CAZNZI010000674.1:0-1603 GCA_964577475.1 uncultured Rhodospirillaceae bacterium | reverse complement strand
GCTCCTGATGCATACGGATCGTGCCATAGATGCCGTTGTTGAACAGCAGAATGATCGGCGCGGCCCCCGTGGCCATGGCGGTCGAGAGTTCCTGCCCCGTCATCATGAATCCGCCATCGCCCACATTGCCGACGACCATCCGGCCTGGATGGTGGATCGCCGCGGCTACGGCGGCCGGAACGCCATAGCCCATCGCCCCGCTGGTCGGTCCGAGTTGCCGCCCCGGCCGGCGATAGGTCAGGAAGCGCTGCGCCCAGCCGGAGAAATTACCGGCATCGCTGGTGACGATCGCGTCGTGCGGCAGCCGGTCGCGCAGCCAGACGAAGGCCGCGCCGAGATCAAGCGCACCTTCATATTTGTTCGGCACCAGCCATTCGAGATAGTCCGCCCGCGTCGCTTTGGCCCATGCCCCCCATTTCGGCGCGATTGCGGGTTTCGCTGCCGCGATGGCGGCCGCAAATGGCGCCGGTCCGGATTGGATCGCCAGATCGGGCCGGAACACGCGGCCCAACTCCTCGGCGCTCGTATGGATGTGGACCAGCGTCTGCTTCGGCTGCGGCACCGCAAGCAGATCGTAGCCCTGGGTCGTGATCTCACCCAGCCGCGCGCCGGCCACCAGGAGCAGATCGGCCTCCTTCAGCCGCACGACCAGTTTGGGGTTCACCCCGGTACCGAGATCGCCGATATAGGTCTCGCTGCGATTGTCGATCACGTCCTGGCGGCGGAAGGAGCAGCAGACCGGCAGATGCCACGCTTCGGCAAAGCCCAGGATCGATTTCGCCGCTGCATCGTCCCAACCGCTTCCGCCCACCAGCATCACCGGCCGTTCAGCGCGGGCCAGCATCTCGATGATCCGCGCGATGTCGCTGGCGGCCGGTGCGGCCTCGGTCGGCACCATCGGCTGGAGGTCCGGCACGTCCACCGTGTCGCGCAGCATGTCCTCGGGCAGCGCCAGCACCACCGGGCCCGGCCGGCCCGAAGCCGCCACATGGAAGGCGCGGCCCAGCAGCTCTGGAATCCGCGCGGCATCGTCGATCTGCGCCGCCCATTTGGCGACACTGCCGAACATGCGGCGATAGTCGATCTCCTGGAACGCCGCGCGCTCGGCCTGGTCGCGTGCGACCTGCCCCACCAGCAGGATCATCGGCGTGCTGTCCTGGAAAGCCGTATGCACACCGATCGAAGCGTTGCAGGCGCCTGGTCCGCGCGTGACGATGGCGACGCCCGGCCGTCCCATCAGCTTGCCGGTCGCCTCGGCCATGAAAGCCGCGCCGCCTTCCTGGCGGCAGGTCACCAGCCTCACTTCGGGCACATCGACCAAGGCGTCGAGCACCTCGAGGAAACTCTCGCCGGCGACACTGAACACATGCTCGACACCATGCGCCTTCAAGGCGTCGACGATCAGCCGTCCGCCGGTCCGGCCGTTACTCTGACTTGTCATGACCTTTATTTTGCTCGCGCTTGTTCCGTTGCTAGGGGGTCGAGCCTACCCTGCGCGTCGATCACCACGCCATAGACTTCGCGCGCCCGCTCGCGCGTGATCCAGCCCTCGGCGACATCCTCGACCACCCGTGCCGGATCACGGCGGCGCGGATCGCCATAA
>CAZNZI010000673.1:0-2662 GCA_964577475.1 uncultured Rhodospirillaceae bacterium | reverse complement strand
TGAACTTCTCCTACGAGGACTACGCCGCCTATCAGCGCATCAACGAGGAATTCGCACGGCATCTGGTGCCGCTGCTTCAACCCGACGACGTCATCTGGATTCACGACTACCAGATGATCCCGCTGGCCGGAATGCTGCGCGCCCGCGGCGTGACGCAGAAGATGGGCTTCTTCCTCCATATCCCGTTCCCGGCGCCCGAAATCCTGACGACGCTGCCGGTGCACGAGGAAATCGTCCGCGGCCTGGCGCAATACGATCTCGTCGGCTTCCAGACGCAGACGGATCAAACCGCCTTCACCGACTACATCCAGCGCGAACGCCGCGAACAGGTGTTCGGCGAGGGGTGGGTGCAGGCCTTCGGACGCCGTTTCCGGGTCGGCACTTTCCCGATCGCGATTGATCCCGAGATTGTCAACGAACGCGCGCGGCGCATGGCGGGCGGTGTCCGCAACCGGCAACTGAAAGACAGTCTTTCGGGCCGCAAGCTGCTGATCGGCGTCGACCGGCTCGACTACACCAAGGGCCTCGACCGCCGTTTCCAGGCCGTCGAACAGCTGTTCGAGGATCGCGAGGATCACCGCCGCGGCGTGGTTGTGCTGCAGATTGCGCCGCCGACGCGCGGCGACGTGCCGGAATACCGGCGTGTCCGCGCCGAGTTGAATGCGCTGATCGGCCATATCAACGGCAAGTTCGGCGATGCCGACCTCCTGCCGGTCCGCTATCTCAACCGGCAGTTCAGCCAGGACATCCTGTTCGGCTATTTCCGTCTCGCCCGTGCCGCGCTGGTGACGCCGCTGCGGGATGGGATGAATCTGGTGGCCAAGGAGTTCGTCGCCTGCCAGGACCCGGACGATCCAGGCATTCCGATCCTGTCGCGGTTCGCCGGCGCGGCCAAGCAGATGGATGCGGCGGTGATCGTCAACCCGTTCGACGTGCGCGGCATGGCGGCCGCTTTGCATCAGGTGCTGGTGATGCCCGTCGAGGAACGGCGCGAACGGCACCGCTCCCTGACCGTGGGCCTTCACAACTACGACATCCACCGTTGGCGCGACACGTTCCTGTCGGAACTGACACGCAGCTACGAAGACGCGATCCCCGAACACTACGGAGAGACGGCCGACCTGTTCTCCCTGGCCGACCTGCACCATTGAATTCGCCGATCGAAAGTCCGCCCATAGAGGCCGCACGGAACGAGAGGAAGAGACCGATGGTACCGTTCCCTGGACCAAGCGACGCCTTGTTTCTCGATCTCGACGGAACCTTGGCCGAGATCGCCGCGACGCCCCACGACGTCATCGTCGCGCATGACGTTCCCGAACTGGTGACGCGCTGGTCGCGGCGGCTTGACGGCGCCGTCGCTGTCGTCAGCGGCCGGCCGATGGCGCAACTCCTCCAGCTGCTCGCCCCCTACAAAGGTGCCATGGCCGGAATCCACGGCCTCGAGCGGCGTTTTGCCAATGGCAAGACGATCACCGCCGCACCTCTCCCCGAACTCCTCTACGCCCGCCGCGCGATGGAGACTTTCGCGGCCTCGCTGCCCGGCGTGGCCCTGGAGGACAAGGGTAGTGCGCTGGCGCTGCACTATCGTGCCAGTCCCGAATACGGCCGCGCTTGCCGCGATCTTGCCCAGGACTTCGGCCATGGCCGCCTGGTCGTGGTGCCGGGCAAGATGGTCGTCGAGATTCAGCCCAAGGGGTACGACAAGGGCATGGCGATCGAGGCCTTCATGGCCGATCCGCTCTTCGCCGGCCGCCGGCCATTCTTTATCGGTGACGACCGGCCCGACGAGGCGGCGTTCGACTATGTCAACCGGGTCGGGGGCGTGTCGGTGCTGGTGGGCCTCTCGGTCGCGCCCTCGGTGGCCCAGTACCGTCTCGACAACGTGTCTTCCGTTCTCGCCTGGCTCGGAGAGGGATTGTCGGCGTCGGCCGAGGCTGAGGCCATCGGAGGACACTGACGATGTCGACTCTCGACCTTGCCGTCATAGGCAACTGCACCTATGGCGCTCTCGCCGATGCACGCGCCCGGATCGTCTGGTCCTGCATGCCGCGCTTCGACTCCGATCCGGTATTCTGCGCGCTGCTCGACGGCGAGGGGGCGACCGATGGCTTCTTCGAAATCGAATTGATCGATTTCGTGCGCAGCGAGCAGAACTATCGGACCAATTCGGCAGTCCTTGAGACCAAGCTCTACGACAGGCACGGGGGCGCGTTGCAAATCGTCGATTTCGCGCCGCGCTTCCCCCGCTTCGAACGCTCGTTCCGCCCGGCCACCTTGTTGCGGGTTCTGAAGCCGGTCTCGGGCTCACCGCGCGTGCGCATCCGCCTGCGGCCGCGGTTCAAATATGGCTCGGTCACGCCGGAGATCACGCGCGGCAGCAACCATATCCGTTTCGTCGGCCCGGATTATACATTGCGCCTGACGGCCGATTCCTCGCTCTCCTACGTGATCGAGGAAGTGCCCTTCATCCTCGATCGCGAAGTGGTGCTGCTGCTGGGCGCCGACGAGCCGGTGCCCACCTCGCTTGCCGATCTCGCGCGCGAGTGGCTGGAGCGCACCGACAACTACTGGCGTGAATTCTGCCTCGGCCTCTCGATTCCCTTCGAATGGCAGGAGGCGGTGATCCGTGCCGCGATCACGCTCAAGCTGCACAGTTTCGAAG
>CAZNZI010000672.1:0-3999 GCA_964577475.1 uncultured Rhodospirillaceae bacterium | reverse complement strand
GAGCGCGGCGCCGAGCAGCAACAAGCCTTGGGCCACGGAGGCGATCGATGCAGGAATGCCGGTATCGGTCTGTAGACCGTCGCTGCCTGTCGCCAAGGCCGCGAGCACGATCGACGCGATGATGATCCCCAGCGGTCCGAGCCCGCCCAGCAACGCGACCAGAACCCCCATGAAGCCGAGGCCGCCGGCGACACTCGGATAAAGCGTGCCTTGCAAGCCCGCCACCTGAATCCATCCGGCGAGACCTGCCGCCGCGCCGCTGACCAGCATCGTGCTCATGGCAGCGGTATCTTCTCGCACCCCCATCCGCGCCGCCAGATCGCGATGCGACGCGAAGATATCGTAGCCAAGCCCACGCACCGAGCGTACCCAATAGGCCAGTAGCAGCGCGCCGATGACGGCAGCGGCGATACCCCAATGCAGACGGGTGCCCTCGATCAATTTCGGGATCAGCGCTTCGACAGGCAACCGGTCGCTGCGGGGCGTGGCGACGTCTTCCGACGAGCGCATCCAGGTGCGCAGGAGCCAAAGCACGAGATTGCCGGCCAAATAGTTCATTAGCAGGGTCGAAAGGATTTCATTGACGCGAAAATAGGCCCGCAGGATCGCCGGACCGAGGCACCAAATCATCCCGCCGAGGACACCGGCGACACAACCGACCGGCAGAGCGACGACCGGTGGTGCGCCCTTGATCGCGAAGACCGCCGCAGTGGCCGTCACCGCGCCGATGGCGAGCTGTCCTTCGGCGCCCACCGGAAAAATCCCCGCACGCAAGGCTGGTGCAACACCGAGGGCCACGATCGCGATCGGCACGGCGCGCACCGTTGTCTCGGCCAGGGCATAGCCGTCGCCAAACGCGCCGTCGAACAAGCCGATCAAAGCCTGCAACGGGTCCGCGTCGGCGAGCAGGACCAGAACGACGGCCAGAAGCACCAAGACGCCCAGGGCGAACGCGAGCCGAACTGAGTCGCGGCGGGCCGCCAAGCCGAGGGATAGCGACGAGGTCACTGATAGATGCCGGGCGGCGGATCCCAGCCGGTCAAGACATGCTGACCCAGTTCCGAGTGCTTCCAATCCACCGGATCGTGAAGCGATACGGTGCGTGCGTTGCGCCAGAACCGGTCGAAGCCGGTGCTGCGCCCAACCGATCGCGTGCCCATCAGCGCATAGATCTCCGAGGTTGCCCTCACGCCGGCCCGGGAAGCCGCCGCCTTGGCGGCATAGATCGGCGCGGCCAGAGCCGTGCGGTCGATCTCACCGCGCTCGAACGAATCGATCAGATCGCCGGTGACCAAAGTCAGCACATACGCCGCCGCGAGATCGGCGGTCAGTTCTCCCACCAGGCGCCGCACAAAGGGATCGTCCGCCGCGTTGTCGACATTGGCCGAGGGCCAGGGACGGCTTTTGCCGTTGACGAAGGGCACCGCGGCCCGCAAGGCGCCAATGCCCAGCCCGATCAGAATCGCGGCAAAACCAGACTGATACCGCAGCGACGCATAATGTAGTGGCGCCTTGCCCGGCAGGTTCACCGACCAGCCCGCCTCGGTCTTCACATCGGCGAAGGTGATCGCGCCCGAGTCGGTCGCCCGTTGGCCGAGCGCATCCCAATCGCGATGGATCGTCACACCCGGCGTGCCGGCCGGGACAAGATTGCCCTGCATCCCCATCAGCGGATTGGCGGCAACGCCTTCGGCTTGCGGGTTGAATGCCCAGACGACGATATAGTCGGCTTCGGCCGCGCCGGTGGTGTAGATCTTCTGCCCATTGATGACGAAGCCGCCACCGGGCTGCGGCAATGCCACGGTCTTCAAGGGATCGTCGACCTTGCGCCCCGACTCGGCGACCGCAAGACCGATGATCGCGTTCTCATCGACGATCTTCTTGGCCAGCATCGCCTTCGCCTCGGGCGACGCATAGACGAAAATCTCGCGGGTCAGCTCGTCGTGGACCTTGAACACTTGCGCTACGGCTGAATCGGCAATCGCCAGCCGCAGTTGCGCCTCGAGCGAAAAGCGTGACGAGAACCCGGCCCCACCGTGCGCCTTGGGCACCGCCGTCTTGAGCAAACCCGACGTCTTGAGCGCGGCGATGGATTTGGTCGGATAGCGGCCACGCGCGTCATTCTCGGCGGCAAGCGGCGCCACATCCGACTCGATCACGCGCTCGAGCGCGATCAACGCCTCGATCTCGGGCGCGCTCAACCCGTTCGGTGGGAAGGCCTTACCCAGCAGCGGCAACAAAGAAGCCATCGGATCAAACCGCCCGATAGGAGCCTGGGTCCATCACGCGATGCACGTCATGGGCGTGATCCGGGCACCGGCAGCAAACGAGACCCGCCTTCAAACCGAGCAGCACATCGGTGAAGGATTGCGAGGCGGTCTCGATCAGGCCCTTCTCGGTCAGCCCCAAATCGGGCACGCCCGCCAGGCCGATAAAGGCCATGATCATGAAGGGGGAATGGATCGCGCAGCCCAGGCCCTCGACCGCCTTGTTGGCGGTGATGGACTGTTCGCGCACCTTTTCCCAAGGCTGGTCGCTCATGATTCCCGCAATCGGCAATGGTACCGTTGCCAGCACCTTGCCGTCAGCCACAGCGACATAGCCGCCGCCGATCTGTTCGATCGCGCGCGCGGCATCCGCTAAATCTTGATCCGTCACGCCCACCAGAACGAGATTCTGGTTCTCGCAATTGGTGGTAGCCGCCAGCGCCCCCTTCTTCAGGGCGAAACCGCGCACGAAGCCGATGCCGATCGTCTCGGTGGCGTGGTGCCGGTCGACGATCGCCACTTTCAGCACATCGCGCGCCGTATCGCAGCGCACCGCGCCATCGACCACGTCGAGCTCGGCATGGAAGGCGCGCTTGAAATACCCGTCATACATTTCCATCGCCTGCACCCAGGCCTTCGGTCCGTCAGCTTTGACGGCGAAGGACTTGGCCGAAAGGCCAGAATGCAGGTGGATCGTGTTCCGGGTCACGGCGGGCATCGTGTCGGTATTGGCGAACAGCGCCTTGCCATTCTCGGCCACCACCTTGCCGTTGACCATCACCAAGCTGGGCCGCACCTCGGTCAGATCGGGCACAAATTGCAAATCGGCCAGACGGCTGGGCGTGACCGAACCGATCAGATGGTCCAGCCGGTAGTAGAGCGCGGCGGTCAGAGTTGCCATGCGCCAAGCAAGAATCGGATCGACCCCGGCCTTGATCGCCTCGCGCACCTGATGATCGATATGGCCCTGGTCATGCAAGTCCTCGACATGTTTGTCGTCGGCGCAGAAGCACATGTGATAGACACCGTCGCCCAACGCCCCCACATCGGCGAACACCGAGGCCGTATTGTCGTTCATGCTGCCGGCCATCACGGTGATCGCCGCGCCCAGACGCACGCGTTCGAGCACCTCTTCGGTGGTCACCGCGTTGTGGTCGTCGCTGACGCCGCCGGCGAGATAGCTCCATAGCGGCTCATTCTTGAGCCTGGCCGTATGCCCCGTGATGCGCTTGCCCGATCGGATCGCCGCCACCTGCTTCCGAGCCGACCACTCATCGAGATCGAAGGGATTCGATTCGCCCAGGGTGGCCGCATTCGACCACTGTACCCGGGCCTCGATCTCCGCATCGGGCACGGCGGCTCCGCCCATTTCGAGTGCTGGCGTGCGCGGTACGCGGTGCGAGACCTGACGGAAGATGCGCAGCGGAGTCGAGGTCTGCCCTACAATATCGAGCCCTTCGGCTCCGAGCACATTGGCAATGCAATTGGCGTCCGCCAACAAAGTGGTGGTGCCGCGCGGCACGGTCAGGCGCGCCAGTTCGCCCGGCGTCAGCATGGTGTATTCGATATGGATATGCACATCGATGAACGTGGGCGCAACGAATTGGCCTTTGGCGTCGATGATCGTGTCCGCGGAAAAATGGCCGGGCGGCGTGATGGCGGCGATATGCCGGCCGGCGATCACAACATCGCGCTCCAGAATCTCGCCGGTATGCAACGCCAGGATCTTTCC
>CAZNZI010000671.1:0-3544 GCA_964577475.1 uncultured Rhodospirillaceae bacterium | reverse complement strand
GATCTCGATGAACTCGCCCTGCTTCAACAGATCGCGCGCCAGCTTCGCGTGCCAGAACCCGTCTGCCACCACCGCGACGCCGGACGAGATCGGCACCACCGCCTTGACGCCGCTTGACGCGCGGGCGCGGTCGGGCACCAGACGCACCATCTTGCTGCCATAGACGGGCGGATGGGCGACCAGCGCCGTCACCATGTCGGGCAGCTTGACGTCGATCGCATAGACGGCGGCGCCGGTGATCTTCTCGACCGAATCGACGCGCGGATGGGATTTGCCGATCACCCTGAAGTCTTCGCGCAGCTTCAGCGGTACATCGGTCGGGATCGGCAGTTTGGCGGCGGCCTTGGTCAGCTTGCCGTAGGACAGCTTGTCCTTGGTGTCGGTGTTGATGACGAAGCCGTTCTCGGCGGTGCACTGCGTCGCCGTCACGCCCCATTTATCGGCGGCGGCGGCGATCAGCATGCGCCGCGCGCTGGCGCCGATGATGCGGTACTGGTCGTAGCCGGTGCGGATGCTGGCGCTGCCGCCCGTGATCTGCGCGGGAAAGACCGGACCGTTGTAAACCTCGTTGACCGGTGCCGGTTCGACCCTGACCTTGGTCCAGTCGCATTCCAGCTCCTCGGCCAGCAGCATGGCGAGGCCCGTATAGATGCCCTGCCCCATCTCCACCTTGTTGCTGACGATGGTGATCGCTTCGTTCTCATCGATGCGGACGAAGGACTCGGGCGGCCACTTCACCGCGAAATTGCTGATCTCCGCCGCATCGGCCGCGCCATGCCGCCCGGGGGCGAGGCCCAGCGCCAATACGCCGCTCGCCGTGGCGGCAAGGCGCAGGAAATCGCGGCGGGAGGGTTGAGGCATGGTCATCGGCGGGCCTACAGATCCTCGATGGCCTTGGCAGCCATATGCACCGCCGCCTTCATGCGTCCATATGTGCCGCAGCGGCAGGCCACACCCGCCATCGCCTGTTCGATGTCGTCATCGGTGGGACGCTTGACCTGATAGAGCAGTGCCGTCGCGGCCATCAGCTGCGCCGGCTGGCAATAGCCGCACTGCACCACGTTCAGCTTGGTCCAGGCCTTGCGCAGTTCGTTGCTCACCGCGTCGTCGAGCCCTTCGGCCGTCACCACCTCTTTGCCGACCAGGTCGATCAGCGGCGTGATGCAGGCGCGCAGCGCCAGGTTGTTGACCAGCACCGAGCAGTTGCCGCATTGGGCAATGCCGCAGCCGTATTTGGTGGCGGTCAGGCCCAGATTGTCGCGCAGCGCCCAAAGGAGCGGCGAATCATCGTCCGCGCTGACCTCGACGTCCTTGCCGTTGACGTTGAGCTTCATTCCACCCCCAAGCGTGCCACCCCTATTGAGTGCTCGGCCCCCGCCGGCCTGTACCGGCCGGTCGACCCAGGCTGGATAATACAATAGGACCATGCCGCGAAACAGATCGCAACCATATGACTGCCCCGCGACTTTACCGGCATCCTGAAGTATGATGACATTGCGTTGAAGCGCTTGCCATCTGACAAGAGGACGCCGCCGGCCATGGGCTTGTTCGACTATCCCACCGGACCTGCTGAAGAGGTTCCCGTCGAGGAGGTCACGTTCCTGGACGGTCTCAGCGAGGCCGATTGGAAGAAGATCCTGTCGGTGGTGGAAACCCGTCAATTCCGGACCGGCGATGAGCTCGTCAAAATGGGCGAGACGGACGATTCGTTCTACATCATCTCGTCGGGCTCGGTGGAGACGCTGATTCCCGACGGCAAGGGCCATTGGCGCGCGCTCTCGGTGATTCCCGAAGGCTCGGTGTTCGGCGAGATCGCCTTCTTCGATCACGGGCCGCGCAGCGCCACCATCCGCGCCGTCGAGAACGGCACCGCGATCCGCGTCACGCGGCAGAATTTCGATCACCTGACCGCATGGGAACCGGCGCTGGCGCGCACCATTCTGCTGGAACTGGGCAAGATCCTGTCGTTCCGCCTGCGCTGGCTGACCACGCGGGTATGAGTGGACGGGAGCGGATCACGCGCATGAGTCCTGCGTCCGCGACGGCCGCCGCCGCACCCAAGCCATTTCCCAATTACACGGAACTGCCGACGATCATCCCGCCGGTGGTCTGGCTGGGCCTGCGCATCCTGACCTTGATCGCCACCGTGGCGCTGGTCTGGGTGATCTTCACCGATCCCGATACCGGCTACATGCTGTTCTGGGCCTTGGCGGTGCCGGCGCTGCCGGCGATCTTCGCCTTCATGCCGGGGCTCTGGCGCCAGATCTGCCCGATGGGCTTCCTCAACCAGATGCCGCGCACCTTCGGTTTCGGTGTCGATCTCACCTTGCCGATCGAATGGAAGAACATCGTCTATCTGATTTCGGTGGTGCTGTTCTTCGGCCTGGTCAGCTTGCGGCCGCTGCTGTTCAACGTTTCCGCGCAGGCCTTTGCCGGGCTGATCATCGTGGCCCTGGTGCTGGCCTTCTTCGGCGGGCTTGCGTTCAAGGGCCGCAGCGGCTGGTGCGGCACCTTCTGCCCGCTGGCCCCGATCCAGCGCGCCTATGGCCATGCGCCGGTGGTCATGGTGAAGAACGGCTATTGCCCCACCTGCGTCGGCTGCCAGAAGAACTGCTACGACTTCAACCCGACCGCCGTCATCCATTCCGATCTCAGCGACAACGACCTGTGGTATGCGGGTCATAAGAAGTTCTTCATCGGGGCGCTTCCCGGTTTCGTGCTGGGCTTCTACCTCTCGAAGAACCCGATCGTCTTCGGCGCGCTGACCTATTACACCCAGATGGCCATGTATGTGGCCCTGTCGCTGGGCGCCTTCATGGCGTTCACGGGGGTGATCCGCATCAGCGCCTACAAGGTGTGCGCCATCTTCGCCATGGCGGCGCTGATCATCTACTACTGGTTCGCCTCGCCGCTGATCCTGCAGACCGTTTCGACCATCGGCGGCTTCTATATCCCGAGCTGGGGCCATGCGGTTTTCGTGGGCGAGATCGCGGTGCTGGCGGCCGCCGTGCTGTTCAACGGCCTGCGCCTGGAGCGCGCCTTCGCCAAACTCTCCAGCGGCGGTTCGGCCCAGCCGCGCGTGGCCGCCAAGACCGCGACGATCAAGGCCGCCGGCGCCAGCGTGGTCAGCGATCTGGTGATCGAGAAGCGGTCGGGCCGCAGCTTCGCCGCCGATCCCAGCCGTTCGCTGCTGGAAGGCCTCGAATCGGCCGGCATCAAGATCGACTTCGGCTGCCGCATGGGCATGTGCGGCGCCGACCCGATCGTGATCGCCGAGGGCGCCGACAAGGTCACCGAGGCGTCCGGCGAGGAATTGGCGACGCTGCGCCGCCTCGGCCTTGAGGGACGTGCACGCATGGCATGCGTCTGCCGCGCCACCAAGGGCGGCGTGACCGTCGATCTGGGCACCAACCCGCACGACCTGCCCGAACCGCCCTCGGTCGAGCCCCAGGTGGACCTGGGCGAGCTGACCGGGGTGAAGCGCGTGGTGATCATCGGCAACGGCGCGGCCGGCATGGCCGCCGCCGACGAGATCCGCCGCCAG
>CAZNZI010000670.1:0-2536 GCA_964577475.1 uncultured Rhodospirillaceae bacterium | reverse complement strand
ACGGCGCGATGCATGTCGAGACGACGTCCTTGAGCCTCAGCGGCGGTTGCGAAATCGTGCAGGCGGCGCGGTCCGGCGGATGACCACCGGGCGGTCCCGCGGCGGCGAATTCAGAATATTGATCGCAAGCAGCACGCCCGCCGAAGCGATGGCGATCAGCGTCGCGGTCATTGTGGCCAAGACATCCATGGACTAACCCCCGCCAGCGATGGATGGAGACGGGCAACGCCCTATTTCCACATCTTCACCTTAAAGAGCCTCGCGTCACGGCGGCATATCAATCTGTGTCCGAATATGTCGTGCCCCAATTCGGACTCTGCGCATTGCTCGACGGACAACTATTTCGCGGCGGCGAAGATGAGCGGCGTCCTCTGCCTTAATCGCGTTCGTTCCCCCATGGCCCGGCCTCTCGTTACGAGAGATTCGGCCATGGGGGATTTCGCCTCGCCCCTTACGCCGCCTTGACGGTGGCGATGAATGCCGAGACGACGTCCTTCAAAGTGACCGATTGCTGGGTGAGGTCGCGGGCCGAGTTCAGGACCTGCCCGGCGGCCGCGCCGGTATCGTTGGCGGCCTGGCTGACGCCCGAGATGTTCGAGCTGACCTCCTGGGTGCCGATCGACGCCTGCTCGACATTGCGCGCGATTTCCTTGGTCGCCGCGCTCTGCTCTTCGACGGCAGCCGCCACGGTGGAGGCGATGCCGTTGATCTCGCCAATCGTCTTGCTGATGGTCTGGATCGCGTCGACCGCTTCCTGGGTCGCATTCTGCACGCCGGTGATCTGCGTGCCGATCTCGTCGGTGGCTTTGGCCGTCTGGGTGGCCAGGTTCTTCACCTCGGCAGCCACCACAGCGAAGCCCTTGCCGGCTTCCCCGGCGCGCGCCGCTTCGATGGTCGCGTTGAGCGCCAGCAGATTCGTCTGATTGGCGATATCGGTGATCATCGCGATCACCGCGCCGATCTTCTGCGACGCCTGCGACAGACCCTGCACCATGTCATTGGCGCGGCCGGCCTCGTTGACGGCACTGCTCATGATGCGGATCGATTGCGCCATCTGGCGGTTGATCTCGGCGATCGACGAACTCAGTTCCTCGGTCGCGCTGGCCACCGTCTGCACATTGGCGGACGCTTCCTCGGATGCGGCGGCCACAGCCGAGGCCTGCTTGGTCGCTTCCTCGGCGGTCGTCGAGAGGGACTGGGCCGAGGACTCCATCTGCGTCGCCTGCGAGGAGACGGCCTGAACCACGTTGCCGATATTGGCGTCGAACTGGTCGGCGAGGCGTTCCATCGCCTTGCGTTTGTCGATCTCGGCCTGCCGCTTGGCGGCCTCCTGCTCGGCGCGCAAGCGGTCGGTCTCGATCATGCTCTGCTTGAACACCTCGATCGCCTTCGCCATGGCGCCGATCTCGTCCTTGCGCTCGGCACCGGGAATGACAACCGACAGATCATGCTCGGCCAGGCGGCCCATCACGCCGGTCATGCGCTTCACGGGCACCGCGACCGAGCGGGTCGTGCCGAAGCCCAGGCCCAAGGCCAACAGCGCGGCGACGGCGATGGCGCCGAAGATGATGTAGTGGGTCGAATTGTAGACGGCTTCGCCTTCGTCGGCGGCCTTCTTGCCGCCGGCGACGCTGAAGGCCACGTCCTTGGCCAGCGCGTCTTGCGCGGCCATGAAATCCTTGAAGTCGTCGCCCATGAAGAGGGCCGTCGCACCGGCGATATCATTCTTGCGCACCAGCGCCACCACTTGCGCGCTGCTCTGGCGGAAGGTGGCCCAGGCGGCGTCGAACTGCTTCACCAGGCGTTCGTCCTCGGTACCGGCGGTGATCAGCGGCTGCAGGTCGGCCCGCGCCTGTTCGAGATCCTTGAGGCCCGCGTTGAACAAGGCGAGGTCTTCTTCGAGATGCGCGCCATTGCCGTTGATCAAGAGGCGCCCCTCGTGGATGCGATAGGTGTCGAAGGCCTGCGAGACTTTGCCCAGGGCGCCGACACTCGGCAGCCAGTCGTCGCGCACATCGACGGCGTTATTGTTGACGATGGTCAGCCGGTCGAGCGCCGTCAGGCCCAGCGCGGCAATCACGATCAGCACGCTCGCGAAGGCGACGGCGATCTTCCTTGAAATCGATGCGGCGAAAATCTTCATGGTGCACCCCTCTCTCCGAACCCGAAGGTGCGGAATGGCCCGCACATCAGCGCGATCAGGCTAGGGGGTCTCAAATCAAGACGGCGTATCGAATGATGTCCAAATATATCCGCGCGCGATTCGGCTTCTACGTATTGTCTTGATGTTATGCGATTTTAATGCGATCGCTACGCGACGGGTCCGCCTGGAAATGGTTCGTCAAAAGGTTTCGACCCAGGGCCTGAGTTCCATTTCCCAGGTCCATGCATCGCGTGGCTGTTCGAGGAGATGAAGATAGCTGGCGGCAATCGAATCGGGATCGAGAAGCGAGTCGGGTTTGTTGGCCGGCACCGCGCGTGCGGCGCTTCTGATGCCGCCGTCGATGACAAAGTGGCCGACATGGATTCCCTTCGG
>CAZNZI010000669.1:0-3650 GCA_964577475.1 uncultured Rhodospirillaceae bacterium | reverse complement strand
AAGACCCGATGAAGGTGTTCTTCATCGTAAAGGGGCCGCTGATCTGGCTCGACGACCGGGGCAACTCGGCGGGGCATTTCGATGTGCATGACTACATCGCGATGTGCAAAGCCCATTACAAGAAGGCCGGCTTTCCCGACGGCACGATCGAAAAGCTGTTCCGGTGACCGCCGACCGCTTCCGCATCCTCGTCCTCGGCGCCGGCGCGATGGGCTCCTACTTCGGCGCGAGCCTGGCGGAACAGGGGTTCCCGGTCACGCTGGTCGACATCAACGACGCGCATCTCAACGCGATCACCGCGTCGGGCCTGCGGATCGTCACCGATACGGGCGAACGTGTGGTGCGTCTCCCTGCGATGCGGGCTGAGGCGGTGACGGAGAAGCCCGATCTGGTCATCGTCTTCACCAAGGCGATGCACACCCGATCTGCCCTCACCTCGATCAAGCACGTGCTCGGCCGCGACACCTGGTTCCTCAGTCTCCAGAACGGACTCGGCAACCGCGAGACGATCGAGGCGTTCGCGCCCAGTTCGCGCCTTGTGCTCGGCGTGACCACCATTCCGGCCGATCTCAAGGGGCCGGGCCATGTGGAGTCCCATGGCGGCAGCAAGACGCGGATCATGACCGCCGACGGCCAGCCGCATACCGTGGTCACCCGCATCCGCGATGCGCTCGGTCAATGCGGCCTGCAATGCGAGATCGATCCCGACGTGATCGTGGCGATCTGGGAGAAAGTCGCCTTCAACGCGGCGATGAACGCGATCTGCGCCGTGGCGCGCTGCCGGGTCGGCGACATCGCGGGCCTGCCCGAAGGGCGCGAACTGGCGCTGGCGGTGGCCGACGAAGTCGCGCGCGTCGCCCAGGCCTGCGGCATCCTGGTCAACCGCACCGGCATCGCCACCACGGTCAACCACGCACTCGACAATCACCAGAAGCACATCCCCTCGATGGGCCAGGACATGCTGGCGGGGCGGCCGACCGAGATCGACGCGATTAACGGCGCGGTGGTCAAGGCGGCCCAGGGCACGGGCGTCGCGACTCCACTGACGGCGACGCTGGCGACCCTGGTGCGGATTTCGGAACGGCGGACGGTTTAGTTAGGTTCTCTTTGCGTCATTGCGAGCGACGCGAAGCAATCCATCTCTCCGCGAGAAAGCTGGATTGCTTCGTCGCTGCGCTTTTCGCAATGACGAGCCGAATAGGCTACTTCGCCGTCCTCAGCGGTGCCAATGCGGCCTGGACCGCTTCGCCGATGGCCAGCAAGCGCCGGTCCTGGCGTGGGCCGCATTCCAGCAGGACGCCGAAGGGCAAACCGACCGCATCGAATCCGCCCGGCAGCGCCAGCGACGGAATGCCGGCGACACTGGCCGGGCTGGCATTGCGGATCACGGTCGGAAAGGTCGGCAGTTCCTTGCCATCCACCGTCGTCACCGCATCCTCACCGATCAGGGGTGGCGGCACGGCGACCGCCGATGAGATCAGCACATCGACCCGGTCGGTGGCGAACATCGTCTCGTAGAGCTTCTGCAACCGCGGCCGGGCGACATTGATCGCCTCGGGATATTCGCGCGCGAGATCGGCCGCCATGCCGGCCATGAAGGCGAAACCGTCGCGCACATCGGGGCTGGCCACTTTGGCCGCGAACTGCTCGATGGTCAGACCGAGCCGGTCGCGGGTGAAGGCGGTCCACACCTGCAGGATTTCGTGGAAGGCAATCACGCCGTCGATGCGGTGGTGCAGTTGATCCGCCTCGCTGAAATCGACCGAGACGAGTTCGAACCCGGCCTCGCGCAGCCGCTCCAGCACCTTGTCCATCGCCGCATCGGCGGTCCGCGACCAGCCGCGCTTGGCAGTGCTGAGCACACCGATCCGGAGCGGGCGGCCGTCGAGGACATAGGTGCCCTCGCCCGTGATCACCTGGTCGAGCGCGGCGACGTCCTGTACCGTCGTCGCCATCGGTCCGATCGTATCCCGCGTCGGCGAGAGGTTGAGCACGCCCTCGCCGGGATAGCGGCCCGTGGTCGGACGCAGGCCGACCAGATTGCAGAAGGCCGCCGGGATGCGCACCGATCCGCCGGTATCGCTGCCGACCGCCAGCGGCACTGCGCCGTAAGCCAAGGCCAGCGCCGAGCCGCCCGACGAACCGCCCGGCACCCGCTTCACATCGAAGGGGTTGGAGAGCGCGCCGAAATGGGCATTGTTGTTGGTGATGCCGAAGGCCAGCTCATGCAGGCTGGTCTTGCCGACGATCACCGCGCCCGCCGTGCGCAGGCGCGTCACCAGCGGCGCATCGGCGCGCGGCATGTTCCCGCGCAGCGCCGGCGACGCACCCGTGGTCGGGAACGGCAGGACATCGATATTGTCCTTGATCGCGATCGGCACGCCGGCCAGCGCGCCGCCCTGGGACCGGTCGCCGATCCTGGCGAAGGCAGCCTCGTCGAACGCGGTGAAGACATGGGCGGCCCGCGCGGCATCGGCCCGGTCGCGCAGATCGCGCGCGACCGCCTCGGCGCCTTCGCGCAGCACGCGCGCCCGGAACTCCGCGACGGTCAGCGGTGAAAAAACCAAACCGGAACTCCCCCAGAATCGACCGCTCTTATTGATCAGGCGGCGTTATTGGCGGCCATCATCACCGAACTGCCGGCGAAAGGCGACAGGGAATCCACCCGATATTTCCCGAACAAACGGTCGGTCTGGTTGGCGCTCAAGCCTTCTCGACCGCATCGCCGTTATGGCTGCCCAGCGTGCCCACGAGCTTGCGCGTGATCTTGACCATGTCGGCTTCGTCACGGTCGATACCGTAGACCGTCAGCGGGAAGTCGAGCGGTCTCTGCGTCTCCCAGATCGCGTCGTGCCGGTCGGGCGGCAGGATCTGCGCCGGGTCGCCGACCGCCACCCAGCCGATCGGCACCGTCGCGCCGGATTCGAGTTTCGTCCGCAAATGGACGACCGCGTTGATGCGCACCTCGCTCCCATTGCCCACCTGGGCGGCATGGAAGACGGCGGCGCCGGTGGCGATGAACACTTCATCGCCCACCGTGCAGCCGACCACATGAGCGTTGGGCCCGACCAGGCAATTGTTCCCGATCCTCAGGCTATGCAACCCGGTCGAGCGCAGGACCGCGTTCTCCATGATGATGCATTCGGCGCCGATCGCGATCGATCCGCCCTCGGCGATCATCTGTGCGCCGAACATGATGCGGCAGCCCGGCCCCACGGTGACGTCACCGCATAACACGGCGTTGGGTGCGACATAGGCAGTCGGATCGATTTGGGGTGTCTTGCCGCGATGGGTGATGATCATGCTCGGTCCTATCGTCTATGCGGTGAGAATGGCGTAAAATCGCTGTGGGGCAAAGGACCACCCGGGAACGGCACTCTCCTGTTGATTTGAGGGACGACGCATGGAGCACGACATCCTTGCGATTCTGTGTGGCGCCGTGGTCGGCCTATTCCTAGGGCTCTTCGGTGGCGGCGGTTCGATTTTGGCGACACCGCTTCTACTCTATGTGGTCGGGGTATCCGATCCGCACATCGCCATCGGCACAAGCGCCCTCGCCGTGGGCGCCCAAGCGGCGGCCCGGCAGGGGGGCCCAATGCGCCCCCGCCCAGTAAAAATTCCGTTGGCCCCCCAATAAGCACGGTCGGGCC
>CAZNZI010000668.1:0-1956 GCA_964577475.1 uncultured Rhodospirillaceae bacterium | reverse complement strand
GCGTGCCGAGCAGCTGCGCCGGGCGAGCGAGCTCAAGAGCCGCTTCTTCTCCAATATGAGCCACGAATTCCGCACGCCGCTGAACTCGATCATGGCGCTGTCGCGCCTGCTGACCGACAAGGTCGACGGGCCGCTGACCGCCGAGCAGGAACGCCAGGTCGGCTATATCCGCCGTTCGGCCGAAAGCCTGCTGGAACTCGTCAACGATCTGCTCGATCTGGCCAAGGTCGAAGCCGGCAAGGCCGAGGTCAAGCCGGGCGCCTTCAGCGTGGCCACGCTGTTCGGCGGCCTGCGCGGCGCGCTGCGGCCCCTGCGGCGCGACAGCACCCTCGATCTCATCTTCGACGGCGCGGACGACGTTCCCGAGCTGATGACCGACGAGGCCAAAGTGGCGCAGATTCTGCGCAACCTGATCTCGAACGCGCTCAAATTCACCGAACAGGGCGAGGTGCATGTCTCGGCGCGCTACGAACCGATGACGCGGACCGTCACTTTCGCCGTGCGCGACACGGGCATCGGGATCGCGCCCGACGACCAGATCCGCATCTTCGAGGAATTCTCGCAGGTCGACACAACGCTCCAGAAGAAGCTGAAGGGCACCGGCCTCGGCCTGCCCCTGTCGCGCTCCTTCGCCGAATTGCTGGGCGGCACCATCCAGGTGGAAAGCGTGCCGGGACAAGGATCGATCTTCACGCTCGCCATTCCGGCCATCTTCGGAGCACCGCCCGAGCCGGTGAAGCCGCGCATCTCGACGACGCCCAAGCGTATTCTCGTCATCGACGACGAAGAAACGTTCCGCTATGTCATCGCGCAGATCCTGCGCGGCGACCCGCGCTACGAGACGATCGAGGCGGCCGACGGCGACGAGGGCCTGCGCCGCGCGCGCGAAGACAGCCCCGACGCGATCATTCTCGACATCCAGATGCCCACCATGGACGGCTTCACCGTGCTGCACGAACTCGCGGCCGACGACCGGACGCGGCGGATTCCCACCATCATCTCGACCTCTTTGCCGGTGAGCGCCGAACTGAAGGCCCGCCTGCCCGCGGGCGTCCCCGTGATCTCGAAGGACCTTATCTCGCGCGCCTCCGTCTTCGGCTTCCTCGACGATGCAACCAACGCCGAGACCGTGAAATGACCACGTTCAGGGCAACGGTCGTCAACGTCGACGATCAGGAACCGCAGCGCTACGTCAAAACCCGCGATCTGCGGATGAGCAACTTCAACGTCATCGAAGCCAAGACCGGCAACGAGGCGTTGCAACTGATCGAACTCCATCGGCCCGAAGTGGTGCTGCTCGACGTCGAGCTTCCCGATATCAGCGGCCTGGAAATCTGCAAGTACCTCAAGCGCAAGCGGCCCGAGGTCATGATCCTGATGACCTCCGCCACCTTCACCACGCCCGACGACCGGGTGCTGGGTCTCGATGCCGGCGCCGACTCCTATCTGGTCCAGCCAGCCGAGCCGATCGAACTGGCCGCCGCCGTCAACGCGCTGTTGCGCATCCGCCAGTCGGAAGATGCATTGCGCGCGCTCAACGAAACCTTGGAGCAGCGCATCAAGGAGCGGGTGGCCGACCTCGCCTCCGCCAATGCGCAACTGAAGGACGAGATCGCCGAGCGCGAAAAGGCCGAGGCGGCGCTGATCCAGTCGCAGAAGATGGAAGCGGTCGGCCAGTTGACCGGCGGCCTGGCGCATGACTTCAACAACCTGCTGACCGCCGTGGTCGGCAATCTGGACGTGATCGTCGGCCGCACCACCGAGCCGCGCATCAAGCAACTGGCCGAGAACGCCTTCAAGGCCGCCGAGCGTGGATCGAAACTGACGGCGCAGTTGCTGGCGTTTTCGCGCACCCAGAAAATCGCCTCCGCGCCGGTCGACATCAACAAGCTGGTCAACGGCATGCAGGACCTGATGCGCCAGACACTGGGGCCGAGCATCACGATCCAGACCGCG
>CAZNZI010000667.1:0-3417 GCA_964577475.1 uncultured Rhodospirillaceae bacterium | reverse complement strand
ACCTTCGTCAAAAGCCTGATGAAGTTTTTGGGCGGGTGAAAGCAGTTCAATCATCAAACAGGCAACCCGGACGAATCCGGCGAAGGTGGCCATAGTGCTTCAGCTCGTCCTTGCTGAAGCGCTTCTTGATTTCTGCCTGAGCTTTGCTCAGGGCCTTCGAGTGTTTGGGAATGCCCTGCTTGCAAAAGCCGACATCCCAAACATCGCCAGTCCACGGGTTGACCATATACCAACCCGCCGTACCATCGTGGTCCTCGTAGAGAACCTGGACCAAGAAGAAAGCGTCACCCGGGTGCATGTGATTAACGCCCATCGGACTGCGACCGACAACGTCGGCGACAAGATCCGCTACCTCATCTTCGGTTGTGATCTTGAAGGGAATCTCCTTTCGGGCCATTGCCGGAATTGAAGCAGCTAAGAGGCCGCCGCAGACGATGGCGCTTGAGCCGAGCCGCCGAAGCCATCTCATGATCAAATGCTCCGCCGCGCAACGCGAGAACGAAAGCCGCGCGCCGTTTGTGCGACCTTGGTTGGGTAATCTGGGTCTTTGCTACCGTCTCTGTTGATTCCAAACAAGCCAGCATCCTGCAAGGTTGCGGCGAATTTCTCTGGGTCGGTTACACCATCGACCAGATGACCGTAGCGTTGATAGAACGCGATTGCGCAGTCGTCGAAGCTTCTGAACGTCGCCACGCGCACACCGCTTTCAGTGGCAAGGATGAAGCCGGTCGCGCCGGGAGCCGGGTAGTGCAGACTCAGATAATTATTTCGCCCATTGATGACGAAGCGACCATTGCCCCAACCGGATTCGAACGCCGATAAGCCAAGGATATTTTCGACTGGGACGTGCAGTTTATCCGCCAAGGCCTGCGCAGCGGCCAGATGATCGTCGGTGAACTTTTCCTTCTCGGCCTCTGTCGCGCCTTTTTGCTTGTCGGCGGCCAGTTCGAGGCCATCCCGATCAGACGAATCGGACTCGCGCTCGTCCGCATTGTTTGATGCACCTCCCGTCGTCCATCGCCCGCGCGCGTCGCGCGGCTCGTCGGGATCATATTTGGCGAGCGACATGGGTGGGATGATTTTCGCCAGCGCATCACGTGGCTCGGCGCCCGACTTGATCAAGGCATCAACGGCGAAGAGATGTTCGGCACCGGTCTCGTCGAGATCGCCGACACCGCAAGCGAGCAGCGCTTCTGTTGCGCCAAGTCTGTCGCCCGCCAAGAGGTGATGAGCGGCACGTTTGATCGCGCGGACCATGGGCGCGGGATCGCGGTACCCTTCATAGGCGGCCAGCAGAAGCGCCTGGAGCGTGTCGTCACTTGGCAATTCGGCGTGCCAGAGGCCGTCCCGTGCGGCGATCTGCGCCAGCACGGTGCCATAGCCGAGCACGATAATATCGCCGGCCAAACTCGGCCGGGTTGATCGTGGGTTCAATATTTTCGATATTCGTAATCTTCCATTCAAATCGATGTGGGCCATCTGGCCTCCTGAAGTCTCAAAATCTATAAGGAGAGCCGATTAACGCGCAATATCGCGTGCGGAGACCCTACGCGCCCCGATTGCGAATATCAACAAATTATTGCGTATAAAGCAATGATCGAAGGTTGCCGCTTCCGTCGCCGCTGGCTAGTGTCGGTGGCGAAAGTGAGGAAGGGACAATGGCGGAATACACGCTCTATTGCGACGCGGTCTCGGGCAATTGCTACAAGGTCGGGCTGATGCTGGCGTTGGCCGGCTGTGACTGGAAACCCGCGCTGATCGACTATCTCGCCGGCGGCACGCGCACCGACGACTACAAGTCAGGCTTCAACGAATTCGGCGAGATGCCGGTGCTTGAGCACAACGGCAAGCGCCAGAGCCAGAGCGGCGCGATCCTGCACTACCTCGCCCAGCGCACAGGCAAGTTCGGCGGCGCGACGGAAGACGAGCGCCAGGAAATCCTGCGCTGGATCCTGTTCGACAATCACAAGTTTACCAGCTACTTCGCCACGCTGCGTTTCCTGGTGGGCATCCAGAAGACGGGTGAGACACCGGTCACCGAATTCCTGCGCGGCCGCGCGATGGGCGCCTGGGGTGTCACCGACAAGCACCTCGCCACGCGGAAGTTCATCCTCGGCGACGCGCCCTCGATCGCCGACATCTCGATGGCGGGTTACGTCTTCTATCCGGAAGAGACGGGCATCGACCGCGCGAAGTTCCCGCACGTCAACGCCTGGGCCGAGCGCATCAAGGCGCTGCCTGGCTGGAAACATCCCTACGATCTGATGCCGCGACCGCCCAAATAACTCTTCCGTCATTGCGAGCAAAGCGAAGCAATCCATCTCGCCGCACGAAGATGGATTGCTTCGTCGCTGGCGCTCGTCGCAATGACGAACTAGGTAGCGGGCCGCGCTTTTCGCAGCACGGTCTGGTGAATCACCGCGGTGACGATCCAGCCGCCGCAGACGAAGGCGGCCAGCACGAGTGTCGTGCCGTCGAACAGTTCGCCCGCGATCCAGCCGGCGATCGAGCCCACGCCCATCTGCATCGCGCCCAGCCAGGCCGAAGCGCTGCCGGCGATGCGCGCATGACCCGAGAGCGCGACGGCGGTCGCGTTGGGCAGAACCAGGCCGACGCCGAACATCGTCAGCGCTACCGGCCCGACCACCGCAGCCACCGTCTGGACATGGAAGAGCGCCAGCGCCAGCACGGCCACGCCGGAAACGAGACCCAGCGCGACGCCGACGCGGATCGTGCGTTCGAGCGGCACGCGGTGGGTCAGCCGCGCCGCCAGCGTGCTGCTGACCATGAAGCAGGCGACCGGAATGGCGAAGCAGTAGCCGAAATGCTGCGGGCTCACCTGCAGCACGTCGATCAGGATGAAGGACGCCAGCGACACATAGGCAAACATGCAGACATAGATGAAGGCGGTGGCGAAGGCGAATCCGGCGAAGACACGGTCCTTGAACAGCGTCTTGAAGGCCAGGACGATCCGGCCCGGGCGCAGTGCCAGCGGATCGCGCTCCTTGAGAGTCTCGCCCAGGATGAAGTAGGCGGTGGTGAAGACGGTGATGCCGAACCCGGCCATCACCACGAAATTCGCCCACCAGCCGATCTTGATCAGCAACCCGCCGATCATCGGTGCGACCGCGGGCGCCACCGACATGAAGGCAGCCAGCATCGCCATCATCCGCGCACCCTGCTCGCGGCCGAACAGGTCGCGCACCACGGCCCGCGCCACCACCGGCCCGGCGCAGGCGCCCAGCGCCTGGACGGCGCGGAACACGATCAGTGCCGTGATGCTGGTCGAGGACAGGCAGAGCAGCCCGCCGATCGTATAGATCACCATGCCGCCCAGCAGAACCGGACGGCGGCCATAGCGATCGGACAATGGGCCGTATATCAGCTGCGCTGCCGCTAAGGTCGCGGCGAAGACAG
>CAZNZI010000666.1:0-2087 GCA_964577475.1 uncultured Rhodospirillaceae bacterium | reverse complement strand
CCCGCGCGCGTGAACTTCCACGGGAACAGACCGCCGCTGGACGGCAGGCGCAGGCGGATGCAGTCGTGGCTCAGCAGATCGCGCGGCGTCCTGGGGGTGCCGCGCCGGTTCAGATAGCCAGGGGCGGCGAAGACGGCGAGGCGGATCGGCGGGCTGACCGGCACCACCACCATGTCGCGCTCGACCCGCTCGCCGGGCCGGATGCCGGCGTCGAAGCGGTCGCGCACGATGTCGCGCAATTGCCCGTCGGAGGAAATCTCGATCCGGATCGCCGGATACGCGGCCATGAAGCGCGCCAGCATCGGCGCGACCACGGTTTCCGTCGCCAGCGGCAGCACGGTCAGGCGCAACGCACCCGCCGGCGTGTCGCGGAAATTGTCGATCTCCTCGACGGCAGCGCCGATCTCGTCGAGCGCCGGCCGCAGCCGCGCCAGCAACCGCTCGCCCGCATCGGTCGGCGCCACCGACCGCGTCGTCCGATTCAGCAGCCGCACCCCCAACTTCTCCTCAAGTCCGCGCATCGTATGGCTCAGCGCCGAGCGTGAGACACCCAGTTCGGTTGCCGCCTTGCCGAAACTCTTGCGTTCGGCCACCAGAGCAAAAGCGGCCATCTCGTTGATCGGGGGCAAGCTGCGCATTAGTGAACCTTATTCACGAGAGCGTTTCGATTGGGATCATAATATCCTGGCGCCGCGACTGCAAAGCGCCGCCCCCGCCCGGGACTTGGCGGCATAAGGAGGAATCCATGGGTCAGCCGACTGTCGCGCAAAAAGCGCCCTATAAGGTCGATTTGAAAGCGGGCGAACAGTATTGGTGGTGCGCCTGCGGCTTGTCGAAGAGCCAGCCGTTCTGCGACGGATCGCACAAGACCACCGAGTTCCGCCCCATCCAATACAAAGCCACGGAAGATAAGGAAGCTTGGCTTTGTGGATGCAAACAGGCGGGCAGCAAACCCTTCTGTGACGGCACGCATCGTAAGCTTTGACATGGCGGATACAAACTAGTGAAATTAATTCACTAGTTTGTATCTAAATGTGAATCTTTTCGACTAGTTCATTTGCCCTCATCTTTGGCGATGCGGGCGATGCCTCGAATGGGGCGCGCCTTGTGTCAAACGGAGGGTGTCATGCAGGTTCAATCGCTTTCCCATTCGGCCACGCTCGACGACCGCGCGCTCGACCAGATCTTTCGCGAAGCGCGCACCCATAACGGCTGGCAGGATCGTCCCGTTTCCGACGCGCTACTGAAGCAAGCCGTCGACCTCGCCAAGATGGGACCGACGGCGGCCAATACCTCGCCGATGCGCGTCGTCTTCGTACGCAGCCCCGAGGGCAAGGCGCTCCTGAAGCCGGCGCTGGCACCGGGCAATGTCGAGAAGACGATGGCGGCACCGGCCACGGCGATCATCGCGCATGACATGGAATTCTACGAACAGCTGCCGAAACTCTTCCCACATGCCGATGCGCGGGCCTGGTTCGCCGGCAATGACGCGGCGATCACCGAGACGGCCATCCGCAACGGCACGCTGCAGGGCGCCTATCTGCTGCTGGCGTTGCGCGCGGTGGGTCTCGATGTCGGGCCGATGTCCGGCTTCGATCCGGCCAAGATCAACGAGGCGTTCTTTGCCGGCTCGCCGGTCAAGGTGAATTTCATCGCCAATATCGGCTACGGCGACCACACCAAACTGTTCCCGCGCAGCCCCCGGCTCGCCTTCGATGAAATGGCCCGCTTCGCCTAAGCGGGCCGGGTCGCCTCGATCCGGGCGGCGTCCGGACCCTCCGCCGGACGCCGCTCCCAAATCACCGTCTGCCTCTGGTCTTTCGCCCGCCGCCGCGTTAATGGTGGACCGTGCGTGAGGGGTCACGCCAGGGGATCGGGGTTTGCGGAAGTTCCTGCACAGCCTTCTTGAGGCCGGACCATATCCGGGCCGGGCTGCTGTCATCTATCGCATGATCGTGTCGGCTGCCGCGGTGGTCGGTACGGTGATGCGCGTCATCGATACCGATGAAGCGCTTGAGATCGGCATCGGCCTTGCCGATTACTGGATCGAGTTCATCGCCGTCGTCATCCTTACCCTCGATCTGTTC
>CAZNZI010000665.1:0-4444 GCA_964577475.1 uncultured Rhodospirillaceae bacterium | reverse complement strand
TGTTCAGCTGCGAGACGATATCGCTGCCCCATTGCCCACCGATGATCCAGCCGCCCGGCGGTGTCTTCTCGGCCTCGGCGCGAACCCGCGCGGCAATCTCGGTGATCGAGAGGCCCGGCGGGAAGCGCAGCTCGTACAAATCGGTCTGCCCACCCATCATCATGTGATTGTGGACATCGACCATGCCGGGCATCGCCATCGCGCCTTTAAGATCGACGATCTTGGTCGACTTTCCCGCGAGCTTCCCGACCGCCGCGTCGTCCCCCACCGCGACGACGCGGCCACTGCGCACAGCAACGGCGCTGGCCCAGGGCGCGGCCCGGTTCATGGTGCGGATGCGTCCGTTGCGGACGATCAGATCGGCCTCGCGTATCTGCGCGGTCATGCTCGGTCACTCCCCTGCTTGCTTCATCGCGTCGAGCGCGAAACCAGTTTCCGGCAACAGCGCGCCGCCATCCACCACGATGGTCTGGCCCGTGATGTAGCGCGCTTCGTCCGAGGCCAGGAACAGCATCGCATAGGCGATGTCGTCGGCCTCCCCCATATGTCCCATCGGCACATAGGTGCCGATCCGTTCGATAGCATCGGGCGTGCCCAGCCTTCCGCGGCCGGGCTTGGCAATGAAGCCCGGCTCGACGCCGTTGACCGTGATCGAGTCGCGCGCGAGTTCCAGCGCAGCGGTGCGGATGAACCCGTTCACGCCGGCCTTGGCGGCGGCATAATGGGTCGCGCCCGCCATCGCCACGCGGTTACCGGTCACCGAGGACGTGATCAGGATACGCCCGCGACCTTTAGCGCGCATATGCCTTGCCGCCGCTTGCGCCAGCCAGAAGCAGGCGGAGAGATTGAGATCGAGCGCCTCGTCCAGCCGCTCTTCGGTCATGGCGTCGAGGTCGGTCCAGATGCAGCCGCCCGCATTGTGGACGACGATGTCGAGCCCCTGCGGCATGGCGATGCGGTCGATGAGGCCAGTCAGCGCGCCCCGCGCCATCGACGGCAATGCCGCCGCCTCGACCGCCAGATCGCGGGCGCGCAGGCTTTGCGCCAGTTCGGCCGCGTAATCGAGGGTGCGATTGGCGGCGATCACCCGCGCCCCCGCTTCGGCCAGCCGCGTGACGATGGCCGCACCGATCCCCCGCGCCCCGCCGGTCACCAGAGCCGTTCTGCCGTCGAGCCGGAAAGCCATCGCGCGCTCCCTAGGCCACCAACGCGCCCTCGGCGAACACCAGATCGACGAAACGGTCGAAGATGCGCGTGTGGGTGTTCACATCGGCATCGGTGGTCGCGGGGCACATCAGGAACATGGTGTGGAAGGGCGTCACCAGGATGCCCTCGTTGAGATAGAAGGCGTGCAGCAGAGTCTCGAGCCGCCCGTCGCGCATCCGCGCCACCTGGGCGGCATTCTTCGGCGGCGTGGGCGCGAACATGATCTCGCAGCGCGCGCCGACCTGGGTCACGTGCCAGGGCAGTTGGCGCTTGGCGATCACGCTACGCGCCTGCTCTGCCAGCCGCGTCGCGCGCGCGATCATCGATTGATAGGCGGCGGGGGTCAGCACTTCGGTCAGCACCGCCTTCATCGTCGCCACTGTCAGCGCGTTGCCGGCAAGCGTGCCGCCCATGCCGAGATGAGCGCTCTGGCGTTCGCGCGGATTGACCCAGGGCACCGCCTGCCACATCCGTTCAGCTACCGCTTGCGTGACGCCGAACAGCCCGCACGGGATGCCGCCCGCGATCGCCTTGCCCAGCACGTACAGGTCCGGTTCCAACCCATGCTCGCGCGTGTAGCCGCCGGGGCCCGACGAGATCGTGTGGGTCTCATCGATGATCAGCAACGTGCCGGCCTTGCGCGTGAGGTCGCGCAGTGCGGCGTGGAATCCCGGTTGTACCGGCACCATGCCGAAATTGGTCATCACCGGTTCGGTCAGCACGCAGGCAACGTCCTGATCGGCCAGCGCACGGGTCAGCGCGTCGATATCGTTGAACTCGACCACCTTCGAGACGCGCGCGTGATCGACCCCATTGGGATGGATCATGTTGCGCAGCACCATCTTGCCGTCGATCAGTTGGACATGCGCCTCTTCCACGCCGCCGTGGTAGCAGCCGGAGAAGACCAGCACCTTGTCGCGACCGGTGATCATGCGCGCCATGCGGATCGCGGCGCGGTTGGCGTCGGTGGCCGAGGTGGTCAGCGTCCAATAGGGCAGGCCGAAGCGGCGCGCGAGTTCCGTGCCGACTTCGAGACTGTCTTCGGTCGGCAGCATCGTCGTCGTGCCGCGTTCGAGCTGGCGCAGTGCCGCGGCGGTCACCGCCCGGGGCGCATGCCCGCACATGCCGCCCGTGTCGCCCAGACAGAAATCGACATAGCGGCGGCCGTCGATATCGGTGATCGCGGCACCCTTCGCGCGGTCGACATAGATCGGGAACCCGCCGGCCCAGCGGCGCATCCAGTGCGATGGGCCGCCATAGAGGAAATGCTTGCGCCCTTCGGCCCAGGCGGCCTGTGCCGTGGGATGATCGGCCGCGAAGCGTGCCTGTTCGCGGTCGATCAGTCGGTCAATGACGGCGGCAACCGGCTTCACAGCGCGATCCAAGCGGTCTTGAGATCGGTATAGGCATCGAAGGCGTGCAGCGACTTGTCGCGCCCGAAGCCCGACTGCTTGAACCCGCCCAGCGGCACGGTGATGTCGGCGCCGCCATAGGTGTTCACATGAACCACACCCGCGCGCACGGCGCGGATCATCCGGTGCGCGCGCGACAGCGAACCGGTCCACACGGCCGAAGCAAGCCCATAGGGCGTGGCGTTGGCGAGCCGCACCGCATCCGCCTCGTCGTCGAATTGCGTCACGGCCAGAACCGGGCCGAACACTTCTTCCGCGAACAGCGTCATCTGCGGCGTGACGCCGTCCAGGATCGTCGGCGCCATATAGGTGCCCCCCGTCTCTTCCATTAAGCGGTTGCCGCCGGTGACCAGATCGGCGCCCTGCTTCCGGGCCGTCTCCACATGGCCGAGGCTTTTTGAAAGCTGCGCGGCACTCGACAGCGCACCGATCTCGGTATCGAGCTTGAGCGGGTTACCGACCCGCATCTTCTGGGCGATCGCGGCGACCTTGGCGGTGAATTCGGCCTGGATCGACCGTTCGACCAGCAGCCGCGATCCAGCCACGCAGACTTGGCCCGCATTGCGGAAGATGCCGTGGGCCGCAACCTTGGCGGCTTTGTCGAGATCGGGTGCATCGGCGAAGACGATGTTGGGCGACTTGCCGCCCAGTTCGAGATGGACCCGCTTCAAGTTCGAGCGAGCGGCATATTCCAGCAGCTTGCGCCCCACCCCGCCCGAGCCGGTGAAGGCGATCGCGTCCACATCCATATGGAGCCCGATCGCCTCACCCGTCACCGCGCCCTGCCCGGTCACGACGTTGAACGCGCCCTCGGGCAATCCCGCTTCAGCGGCCAGTTCGGCGAGCCGCAACAACGTCAGCGATGCGATCTCCGACGGCTTCACCACCACCGTATTGCCCGCCGCCAGCGCGGGCGCGATCTTCCAGGCGCCGATCATCAGCGGGAAATTCCACGGCACGATGGCGGCCACCACGCCGACCGGCTCGCGGTGGATCAGCGCCAGCACATCGTGCCCGGTTGGCGCGATCTCGCCATAGACCTTGTCGATCGCCTCGGCATACCAGCGGAAGGTGTTGGCAGCGCTCAGCGGCTCGGCCTTGTAGGCCATGCCGATCTCGGTGCCGTTGTCGCGCACGCCGAGTACGGCCAGTTCCAGCGCATGCTTTTCAACCAGATCGGCCAGGCGCAGCAGCTTCTTCTTGCGCTCGGCCGGCGCCATGCGCGACCAGACGCCCGATTCGAAACAGCGCCGCGCCGCCGCGACAGCCGTGTCGACATCGGCGGCGCCCGCATCGGCAATGGTGGTGAGACGCTTGCCATCGATCGGGCTGATCACATCGAGGCGCGCGCCGTCACGGCTTTCCGCCCAGCGCCCCGCGATAAAATGGGACGCCGGCGGCACCGTGGCCGCCGCTAAACGATCGATCTCCGCCTGGTCCAAAGCGCCGCTCTCTCGCAGGTTCATTATTTGAACCATTGTTTCAATATTAGAGTTGCAAGACTCGGGGCTGCCTGTCAAGAATGACGCGCCTGACCTTGCGGGAGCCGTTGGGATGAGCACCGTCGACAAAGCGCTTTCGCTGCTCGACCACTTCGGAAACACCACGCCGGAACTGGGGCTGCGAGCGCTGGCGACACTCTCCGGCTTCGACAAGGCCACTACGCACCGCCTGCTCACCTCGCTCGCCGGCCGCGGCTTCGTAGACCAGGACGCGACCACGAAAAAATATCGCCTCGGCCCGGCCCTGATCCGCTTCGCGCAGTTGCGCGAGG
This sequence comes from uncultured Rhodospirillaceae bacterium, assembly GCA_964577475.1. Lineage (GTDB taxonomy): Bacteria > Pseudomonadota > Alphaproteobacteria > Rhodospirillales > Magnetospirillaceae > JASHSH01. Next base: position 52 of record CAZNZI010000665.1, on the reverse strand, counting down.
TCAGTTTTCCGCTGGTCACCGCGGCGCGCCCGATCGTCGATGCGCTAAATGC
>CAZNZI010000664.1:0-6290 GCA_964577475.1 uncultured Rhodospirillaceae bacterium | reverse complement strand
GAGGCCTTCATCGATGAAGCTGCGACTGACGCGGCTTTCGCGACCTTCGAGGAGGAAGCGAAGGCCACCCTGCCGGGCTCGGATGGATTGCTGTTTGCACCCTATCTTTTCGGCGAGCGGACACCCTTCTGGGATGAGATGGTGCGCGGCCAATTCTTCGGCATTGATCGTGCCCACCGCCGCCGGCATTTCTCGCGGGCGGCGATTGAAGGCCTGGCTCATTGCGTGCGCCAGATCATGACGCTCGGCGAGACGATCGCGGGCGCGAAGGTCGATACCGTCCGGGCCTCGGGCGGGGCAGCCCGCAGCGCGGTGGTCAACCAGATCAAAGCCGACGTGCTGCAGAAGCCGGTCGAGACCGTGACGGTGGCCGAAGCGGGCACGCTGGGCGCAGCGATGCTGGCGGCGATCGGCTTGGGATTGGTAAAAGATTATGCCGATGCGGTCACGCGCATGGTGTCGGTGGCACAGCGCTTCGAGCCCAATCCGGAAATGAAAGCGCGATACGACGCCGACCATCAGCGCTATTGTGCGCTCTATCCGGCGATCAAAGGGATTTGAAGAGACATGGCCAAACGTCCTGCTGCGATCGATCTCGATCTTCTTGAACGCCTGACACTCGCCCCCGGGCCGTCGGGCTCCGAAGGGCCGGTGGCCGCCGTTCTGCGCAAGGCGCTCGAGCCTTTCGTCAGCGAAATGCGCGTCGACCGGCCCGGCAACTTGATCGCCAAGATTCCGGGCAAGAAGAAGGGCGCGCGCTCCTCCGCCATCATCGCCCATATGGACGAAGTCGGGCTGGTAGTACGGAACATCGAGGCCAACGGCTTCATCCGCGTGGCGCGTATCGGCGGCATCGGCCGCCGTTCGCTTTCGGCGCGGCCGGTCCAGTTCATCACCAAGAGTGGATTGGTGCCGGGCGTGATCGGCGTGAAGGCCCATCATCTGACCGACCCGTCGGAGTCGCAGCTTCTGCCGACCGTCGATCACATCTATATCGACGTCGGCGCATCGAGCGCGGCGGAGGTGAGGGAACTCGGGATCGAGGTCGGCACAAAGGCCGTCTACGATGCCGCATTCCGCCAGCTCGCCCATGGGCGCATCAGCGGCAAGGCCATCGACGACCGCGCGCTGTGCTATGCGCAAATCGAGATCGCGCGTCGTCTCAAAGCCAACCCGCCGCCCGGCGACGTCTGGATCATCGGTTCGGTGCGTGAGGAGTTCGATCTCTCAGGCGCCGTTGCCGCGACCATGGCGGTGAAGCCGGATTTCGCCCTGGTGCTCGACATTACGCCTGCCGCCGACACGCCGGATCTGGCCGGGGTGAACGGCGTGAAGCTGGGCGCGGGACCGGCGGTGAAGTCCTATGACTTCCATGGCCGTGGCCCGTTGGCCGGCTACATCGCACCGCAGGGATTGGTCGAACGTATCGAGGTCGAAGCGAAAGCCGCGAAGATCGCGACCCAGCGCGAGGTGGTGATCGGCGTGGTGACGGATGCGGTCGAAGTCGGCCGCGCGCCGGATGCGCCGGTGGTCGGCTGTCTGGCGCTGCCGATGCGCTATAGCCATTCGCCGATCGAGTTGGCGGCGCTCGACGATCTGGCGGCGTTGATCGAATTGGCGACGCGCGTCGTCACGGTGCTGCCGTCCGATGCCAAGGTTTTCCAGCCGCCGTGGTAAGGCGGTCTTATCTTTTGTCGTGAAGGGGAGAGGACAATGAGCGGGAAGAACGGTTCGAATGGAAAAAACTTGCGGGTGCTGGTGGTCGGCATCGGCAATATGGGCATCTCGCATGCCAAGGCCTATGACAAGATCGACGGGTTCGAGCTCGCGGGCCTCTGCGCGCGCAGCATCAAGAAGAACACGACCCTCCCGGAGAAGTGGTCGAACATTCCGCGCTTCACCAATTACGAGGATGCGCTCAAGACGCTGAAGCCGGATGTGGTGTCGATCAACACCTGGCCCGACACTCATGCCAAATTCGCGATCAAGGCCTTCGAGGCCGGCGCCCATGTGTTCATGGAAAAGCCGATCGCCGAGACGGCCGCCGATGCCAAGAAGGTCGTGGCGGCCGCGAAGAAGGCCAAGAAGAAGCTGGTGATCGGCTACATCCTGCGTGTCCATCCGTCCTGGGTGGAGTTCATCAAGCGCGCCAAGACTCTGGGCAAGCCGCTGGTCATGCGCATGAACCTGAACCAGCAGTCGATCGGCCAGAACTGGACCTGGCACAAGAACCTGATGAAGTCGCTGCCCCCAATTGTCGATTGCGGCGTGCACTATGTCGACGTCATGTGCCAGATGACCGGCGCGAAGCCGAAGCGCGTCCACGCCATCGGTGCTCATCTGACCAAGGAAGTGAAGACCTATAATTACGGTCAGCTTCAGGTCGAATTCGACGACGGTTCGGTCGGTTGGTACGAGGCCGGCTGGGGGCCGATGATGAGCGAGGTCGCTTTCTTCGTGAAGGACGTGGTGGGCCCGAAGGGCTGTGCCAGCATCGTGATGGCCGAGCAGGGCGCGGCGGGCGACGAGGGCGCATCGAAGACGACATCCGCCGACATCGACACCCACACCAAGACCAGCGCAATCCGCATCCATCACTCCAAGCTCAACAAGGACAACTCGCTGGCCAAGGCCGACGAACTGCTGCGCATGGATGACGAGCCGGGTCATGACGAGCTTTGCGAACGCGAGCAGCTGTTCATGCTGAATGCCATTCGGAAGAACGTCGACCTGAGCGACCACATGGAAGACGCGGTCAACAGCTTGCGCATCGTTCTGGCGGCCGACGAGAGCTTCAAGAACAAGAAGGTCGTCACGCTGCGTTACGACGTAAGTCCGCTTTCTCCGTATTCGTCATTCCCGCGAAGGCGGGAATCCAGGGAGCAGACACGGTGCTTGCCGCCCTGGACCCCCGCCTTCGCGGGGGTGACGAGGGAGGGGAGATGGCGCTATAAAGCGCTCCTATGATTCTCACCCCCGTCGATATCCGTGCGCTGCCGAGCCTGCTGGCCGGGTTCCGCTCTGCGGTAGCCAGCCAAACGCTGGCGACCGCCGTTTTCGACCGGATCGCGGCGACCTGGAGCGGCGAGGGGAGTCTTGAACTCTCGACAGACGCCGATCACCACGCCCAGGCTATCGCGCAATGCCGCCGATTTGGGTTCGGCTTTGCCGATATCGATCCGCATGAGTACTTCACCTGGGACGGACGCGCCGTCGCGACCCGGGTCGAACCCAGCCTGCTGGTCCATGAGATCGGCCACTACCAGAGTGCGGGGCCGGCGCGGCGCGCGGTGATCGATTTCGGCTTGGGCGGCGGACCCGAGACCGGCCGCAAGGCCGAGGCGAATGCGGTACGCACGGTCTCCGACCTTCAGGCCGATATCGAAGAAGGGATGGCGTCGCTGCTCGGCATTCTCTGGGAAGCCGAGTTGGGCCAGCCTGCGGTGCCGGCCTTCCTCGAACAGAATTGGCTGGAGGCGGGACTCAGCGACCGCAACATCCGGCACTTCCTCAAGATGACCGAATTCCTGGCTTCACACGGGCTACTCGACGCAGCCGGCCGCCCGACCTACGCGCTGCGGACCGAAGACGATTCGCAATTCGTCGCCAATTGGCAGCATCTCGGTTGATCAGCCGGGGATATCGATCCCGCCGAGCGCGAGTTCCGTACGTAACGCGGCATAGAGCCGGTTGAGCCCGGCGGGCGAGGTCGCCTCGCAGCGCGCCACCAGCACGTCGAGCGTGTTCGACGGCCGCAGCAACCACCAGCCATCCGACGTCTTCACCCGCACGCCATCGATGATGACCATGTCGGCGCCCGTCAGCATCAACCGCTGGGCCATCTCCTCGACGATCTCGAAACGCCGCTCGCCCGGGCAGGGGATGCGCAGTTCGGGCGTACCAATCAAGCGTGGCAGGCCGTTGATCCAATGCGCCAAGGGCATGTCGCCCCAGGTCGCGATCCGGCTCAGCAGGCGCACCGCGGCATAGAGCGCATCGTCGTAGCCGTAATAGCGATCGGCGAAGAACATATGGCCGCTCATCTCGCCGGCCAGCAGCGCGCCGGTCTCGGCCATGCGCGCCTTGATGAAGGGATTGCCGGTGCGGCACATCTCGCTCTTGCCGCCCGCGGCGGCGATCCGGTCGAACAGTGCCTGGCTCGATTTCACATCGGCCAGGATCAGCGCGCCGGGATTGGCGGCCAGCACCTCTTCGGCGAGCAACAGCAGGACATGATCGCCCCAGAGGATTCGGCCTTGGTTATCGACCACACCCAGCCGGTCGCCATCGGCGTCGAAGGCGAGGCCGAGATCGGCCTGTTCCGCCTTCACTGCCGCGATCAACTGTTGCATGTTTTCCGGATCGCTTGGGTCAGGGTGATGAGCGGGGAAAGTTCCATCGACCTCAGCGTTCAGGAGGATATGGCGGCCGGGCAAATGCGCGGTCAGTTTCGCCATGGCTTCGCCGGCCGCACCATTGCCAGCATCCCACACGACGGTGAGATCGCGACCGGGGCGATAGTCTTGTACGAGGCGCGCCACATAGGCATCGAGTACGGCTACCTCGGTAACCGAACCGCCGGGTCGCAACTCGATATCGTCCTCGGCGGCCATGCGCGCGAGTTCCGCCATTTCCACGGGGAAGAGCGCGTGCTTGCCGACTGTGAGTTTGAAGCCGTTGTGATGGGCCGGATTGTGCGAGCCGGTGACCACGATCCCCGCGGAGGACTTTATGTGCTGCTCGGCAAAGTGCAGCATCGGCGTCGGCCCACATCCAATGCGGCGAACTTCGATGCCGGTGTCGCGCAGTCCTTCGACCAAAGCCGCTTCCAGAGCGGGCGAGCTCAATCGCCCGTCGCGGCCGACGCAAATCGAGGTGCCGCCCTGCAAGGTGACGAAGGTGCCGAAGGTGTGGCCCAGCGCCCGCGCATCCGCTTCGGACAGGGTTTCGCCGACAATGCCCCGGAAATCATATTCGCGCAGGATCGACGGATGGAACCGGTGGCTCACGGCCTGTCGCTCATTGGCCGTCCGCGCCCCAGAGCTGCGCTGCGCCCCGCACGCCGCTCGAATCGCCATGGATCGGCTTCAGGAGCAGCGACACGCTTTCCCGGAACGAGGTCCAGCGCGCCAGTTGGGCCGGCACGTTCTTGTAGAGCCGCACGATCTGCCCCAGCCCGCCACCCAGCACGATTGCATCCGGATCGATCACGTTGATCACGGTCGCGAGCGAACGGGCCAGCCGGTCTTCCCAGCGCGCCATCGTCGCATCGGCCACGGCGTCACCGGCCTCTGCCTTGGCCACGATCTCGGGCCCCGGCAGATCCTGGCCTGTCACCCGCTTGTGCTCGGCCGCCAGCCACGGGCCCGCCAGCCAGGTCTCGATACAGCCTGAGCGGACGCAATAGCAGGGTGGGCCGGGCAATTCCTCGGTGCGGGGCCAGGGCAGGGGATTGTGCTCCCACTCGCCGGCGATGCCGTTGGCGCCGTCGATTACTTTGCCATCAACGACGACACCGCCGCCGACGCCGGTGCCCAGGATCACGCCGAACACCACGCGCTTGCCGGCAGCCGCACCGTCGGTTGCTTCCGATACAACGAGGCAGTTGGCGTCATTGGACAGGCGGCATTCGCGGCCCAACGCCGCGGCGATGTCGCGCTTGAATGGCTTGTTGGTGATCCAGGTGGAGTTGGCGCCGGCGATTAGCCCAGTGGAGGCCACGGTCCAGCCGGGATGGCCGATGCCGACCCGCGCCGGTCCGCGCCCCGCTGTCCGCTCCACGTCGAGTGCGAGGTCGCGGATGGTCGCGATAGTACCGTCGTAGCTGCCGCGCGGCGTTTCGACCCGTTTGCGCGCGAGTTCCTTGCCGCCTTCATCAAGGGCGACAGCCTCGATCTTGGTGCCGCCCACATCGACGCCGATCCGAAGCATCGGCTGCCCAGACCTATTTAAGATTGCCGCAGAAACGCTGGATACGCTCACAGGCTTTCGTCAGGTTCTCGGTGCTGGTGGCGTAGGAGATGCGGAAATAGGGCGAGAGCCCGAATGCCGCGCCCTGCACCACGGCCACGCCTTCGGCCTCCAGCAGTTCGGTGACGAAGTCGGTGTCGCTCTCGATCTTCTTGCCCGAGGGCGCGGTCTTGCCGATGGCTCCGGCGCATGACGGATAGACATAGAACGCGCCTTCCGGCGTCAGGCACTTGATGCCTTTCGCCTGGTTGAGCATCGACACGACCAGATCGCGGCGCCCACGCATGATCTCGGCGTTCCTCGGGATGAAATCCTGCGGA
>CAZNZI010000663.1:0-4225 GCA_964577475.1 uncultured Rhodospirillaceae bacterium | reverse complement strand
GTACAGGCCACCACCAGCGCCTCGTCCTTCCTCAAGGCCGATACCTCGGTCCAGTTCTCGGTGGTCGGTGCGGTCACCCTGATCGCCGCCGGCCTCTTCAGTCTGGCGCGCCGTCACCGCGCCGGATCGGGAGCGCACTAGACCTCATCCTTCACCCTCATCCGCCCACCGCGTCAGTCCAACGGGAGAGTCCTGTCATGCGTCGTACCTTGATCAAGGGAGCCATCGTCATTTCCGTCGATCCGAAGATCGGCACGCTCCCGAAAGCCGATATTCTGATCGACGGCACCAAGATCGCCGCCGTTGAGCGCGACCTCGGCCCTGTCGACGCGAATATCATCGACGGCAGCGACATGATCGTGATCCCCGGCTTCGTCGACACCCATCGCCACACCTGGCAGAGCCTGCTGCGCGGCACGGCCGCTGATTGGACGCTCGGCCAGTACTTCGCCGGCGTGCGCGGCGTGATGGGCAAGCTCTATACGCCGGAAGACATGTATGTCGCCAATTATGTCGGCGCCTTGGATGCTTTGGACGCCGGCATGACCACGCTCTACGACTGGTCGCATCTCAACAACACGCCCGACCACGCCGACGCCGCGATCAAAGGTCTGCACGACTCGGGCATCCGCTCGGTCTTCGGCTACGGCAATTCCAACAGCCAATGGGCCGTGCCTTCCGACGAAGAGACCGACTTCAAGGACATCGAGCGGGTGCGGAAGAAATACTTCTCATCCGACGACGGTCTGCACAGCCTGGCCTTCGCCGCGCGCGGCCCGCAATTCACGCCGCTCAATCTGGCGATCAAGGAATTCAGGAAGGCCCATGAGATGGGTCTCAAGATCACCGTCCATAACGGCGATGGGCTGTGGGGTCTCGACAACCCGATCACCAAGTTGCGCGATGCCAAGTGCATGTTCCCCGGCACGGTCTATGTCCATTGCTGCACGGCGAACGACGACGAGTTCAAGATGATCGCCGATACGGGCGGGTTCGTTTCGATGTCGCCGGAAGTCGAAATGAACATGGGCCACGGCACGGTGGCGAGCTGGGGTTCGCTCAAGGCTGGAATGAAACCCACCATCTCGATCGACGTCGTCACCTCGATCGGCTCGGATATGTTCGCCTCGATGCGCATCATCATGGCCGATGCTCGTGCGCGGGCGAACGCGGTCGCGATTTCCGAGCGCAAGCTGCTCGATCCGCTGCCGATCATGATCACCGACGTGCTGGAATTCGCGACCTTGGCCGGCGCCAAGGCCTGCGGTCTCGATCACAAGGTCGGCTCGATCACGCCGGGCAAGGAAGCCGATCTGGTGCTGATCGATACCAACGCGCTCAACATGTTTCCGGTCAACAATCCGGTCGGCGCGGTGGTCGAGAATGCCAATGTGGGGAACATCGACACCGTGTTCGTCCGCGGCCGCATCGTGAAGCGGCATGGCAAGCTCGTGGATGTCGATTTGAAAGCGCTGCGCAAGATGATGGATAAGCAGCGCGACAGTCTTTTCGCGCGGGCCAAGGTGCCGACCGATGGCACCTGGCTGCCGGTGCCGCATCGCGAGGGCACCGACGTCAACGCCGACGCTGCAGAGTAAGGAATACCGTTACCGGCTCCTCCCTGGTGTCGGGCTTAGGGCCTCGCGTCGCAAGACACGAGGCCCTCTTTTTTGGGCCCTCTGTTTTAGATCCCGAGCGAAAGACCTTCGTCGAGGGTCAGCACCGTGCCGTAGATCGGCGAACTGTCCGGCGTCGAGAGATACAGCGCGGCCTTCGCCATGTCGTTCGCGTCCGAATAGACGCGCGGGCTCGGCGTGCGGGTCGTCATCAGGTCGATGAACCCTTTGTATTGCGGATCGGTGCGCAGATGTTCGTTCATCGGCGTCGCCGTGTTGCCGGGTGCGATCGCGTTGATATGGATGCCGTGCGGCGCAAGCTCGATCGCGAGGCACTTGGTCAGGGTGTTGATCGCGCCCTTGCTGGCGCCATACGCGCCGTAGCCGGCCAGGCCCATATGGCCCAGCACCGAGGTCACGCAGACGATCCAGCCGGTCTTGCGCTTCTTCATCGAGCCGACCACGGCACTGATCGCGTTCCAGGTGCCCTTCACATTGATGTCCATGTGATTGTCGTAGTCCTGCTCGGGCGTTTCGCCGATCGGCGTCGGCGTGAAGACGCCAGCCGAGGCGATCAGGATGTCGATCGGACCCAGTGCCCTCTCGGCTTCGGCCACCGCGGCGTTGACCGAGGCCGCCTTGCGGACATCGGCGGTCAGAGCGATCGCTTCGCCGCCGGCCTTCTTGATCTTGTCCGCGACCTTCTGGGCCTTGGCCTTGTCGCTGCTGGCGACCACCGCGACCTTCGCGCCTTCCTGCGCGAACAGCAGCGCCGTCGCCTCGCCGATCCCCTGTGAGCCACCCGTGATGAAGGCCACTTTCCCCGTGAGCTTACCCATCTCCGCCCTCCACTCGATTATTCGCGCCTCGCCCGAAGGGCGGCGCGTTCCCAAGACAGATGAAGTTTAGCCGCGCGGCTTCAGGTCCGCAAACGGCTCCGACCCATTGTTGGGAATCGGCACCTGAAAGGCGACGATGGTCATCGAGATCAGGCCATAATAGCCCAGGATCCCCACCAGATCGACCGCGCCCGTCTTGCCAAGGAGCCGTTCCACGGCCTGGTAAGCGGCATCGGATACCGCTCGCTTTTCCAGGAGTTCGCGCGAGAACTGGTAGACGGCTACCTCGTCGGCCCGCGTGAACTTGGGCGTGCCGTCGGTGCGAATGGCCTCTGCAATCTCGGGTGACACACCGGCCTTGATCGCGATCGGCGCATGCACATGCCATTCGAAACCGGCCCGCCAATAGGCGCCAGTGATCAGAATTGCCAGTTCCGATAAACGGGGCGGCAGGGCGGTGCCGAAGCGGCAGAAGGCGCCGAGCGACTGCGCGTTCTGCGCCAGTTCGGGGCTTTGCAGCCAGACGCGCAATGGGCCTTCGACAATGCCGCGCGGTCCGCTCAGGATCGCGTCATGCACCTTGCGCTGGGCGGGCGACAGGGTGTCGACCGTCCAGTCGGGAATACGCTGCATCGTCTCTGCTCCTCGGCGATTAAATTCCACCGAAGCAGAGATACTTGATCTCGAGATAATCCTCGATCCCGTATTTCGAACCTTCGCGGCCGAGGCCCGATTCCTTGATGCCGCCGAAAGGCGCGACCTCGGTCGAGATCAGGCCGGTGTTGATGCCGACGATCCCGTATTCGAGACCCTCCGCGGCACGCCAGACGCGGGCGATATCCTTGCTGAAGAAATAGCTGGCCAGACCGAACTCGGTGTCGTTGGCCATGGCGATCGCATCGGCATCGGTCTTGAAGCGGAACAGCGGCGCCACGGGGCCGAAGGTCTCTTCGCGCGCCACCAGCATCTGCGGGTTGACGTCGGCCAGGATCGTCGGCTGGAAGAAAGTTTGGCCGAGTTCGTGCCGCTTCCCGCCCGCCACCACACGCGCGCCCTTCTTCACCGCGTCGGCGATGTGCTCCTCGACTTTCTCGACGGCCTTCATGTCGATCAGCGGGCCTTGCGTCATGCCGGCCTCGACACCGTTGCCCACCTTCAGCTTCGCGACGGCCTTGCCCAGCTTCTCCGCGAAGGCGTCGTAGACGCCGTCTTGCACCAGCAGGCGGTTGGCACAGACGCAGGTCTGGCCGGTGTTGCGGTACTTCGACGCGATCGCGCCTTCGACCGCAGCATCGAGATCGGCATCGTCGAACACGATGAAGGGCGCGTTGCCGCCGAGCTCGAGCGAGACCTTTTTGATCGTGCCGGCGCACTGCGCCATCAGCTGTTTGCCGATCTCGGTCGAACCGGTGAAGGAGAGCTTGCGCACGGTCGGGTTCGAGGTCATCTCGCCGCCGATCTCGCTGGCGCTGCCGGTGACGACGCTGAACACGCCCTTCGGGATGCCGGCACGCTCGGCCAGTTCGGCCAGTGCCAGCGCCGAGAACGGGGTCTGGCTGGCGGGCTTCACCACCATGGTGCAGCCGGCGGCCAACGCGGGTCCGGCCTTGCGCGTGATCATCGCGGATGGAAAGTTCCAGGGTGTGATCGCCGTGGTGACGCCGATCGGTTGCTTGATGACGACGATGCGCTTGTCGGCCTGATGGCCCGGGATCGTGTCGCCATAGATGCGCTTGGCTTCCTCGCCGAACCATTCGATGAAGCCGGCGG
>CAZNZI010000662.1:0-3938 GCA_964577475.1 uncultured Rhodospirillaceae bacterium | reverse complement strand
CGTATCGATCCAAGCCAAAGGCCGAACTGTCACGATGCAAATTCAGGATGAGATCCTCTTTCCGGTCGGCGACGGCGATCTCGGCGCGGGAGGGCAGGTCGTCATCCGAAAGTTGACGCCCCTCTTGGCTCAAGCGGGCGGAGAGATTCATGTCGAGGGGCATACGGACAACGTTCCGATCGCCAACGACCGATTTGCTTCCAATTGGGAACTTTCGACGACACGGGCGTCGAGCGTGGTACGCGCATTCATCGCTGCCGGAATCGATCCGCACCGGCTGCGTGCGACGGGCTTCGCCGACACGCGGCCGGTCCAGTCGAACGACAGTGAAAGCGGCCGGGGCCACAACAGACGGGTCTCGCTCATCATCGAGCGGTAGATTCGCGAACTACGGCGTCAGTTGGACGAGGCCCAGACGAGGAACAGACCGATATCGCCCGGCTGGCCATTGGGAAATTCGAGGACCCGCGCCGTAATCTGGAAACCCCGCGGCTGAAGATCGCGCTCCCACCGCAAGTAGAGTTCCGCCGCCTCCCCGCGCAGGGAAGCGGGCCAATCGTCGTCGGGCGCGTTGATGGCTCTGCCACCGTCACGACACAGGTCACTGGGAAACCGTAAAAGCAGAAAATCCTTCTCGCCGTTGGATGCCGCACGCGCGGCATCGTGCAATATGGTCTGCCATCTTGCATCGGCAACATGATGGCTGATCAAAGCCGAGACGTCTTTGTGCCGCTGTTCCATCTCGATCTGATGCTGCATTGCGCGACGGTGGGCTTCAGCGACGTCATGATTAGCAATTAGGTGGCGAAAATGACTCGCCGACAGGCCCTCCTCAGCTGCAATCGCGGGGGCTGCCGGAACAGCCGGAGGCATGTCGGAAATTCCCGCCTTCTGCGCTGTTGGGCGAAGGGCGGCCGGCGCGGCATCATTCATCGCGCGGATCAGATCGGCACGACTGACGACGCCGACCATCCGCCGATGCGTCAGGACCGGCACCCGCTTGATGCGATACGACGAAAGAATCTGCGCAATTTCGCCGAGAGTCGCATCTTCCGAAACGGTGACCACGGGCGCAGACATGATTTGTCGGGCGGTGCGACTATCGGCGCGGGTATAGGCGACGAAGTCCTCCGCCAGGTGTTCGCCCTCGGCAAGAAGCGACATCCACCAGTCTCGGCGTGCTTCGCGTTCACCTTCGGTCCGGGCAACGAGGTCGCCCTCGCTGACGATCCCGATTGGCCTGCCGGCTTCGTCGATCACCGGCGCTGCACTGATGTGGTTATCCAGCAGAATACGGGCAATTTGACGCACCGGTGTATCGGGATGTAGCGCCACGACGTCGCGCGTCATGATGTCACGCGCGATCTGTGGCGAGGTTCTCGCCGCGATGGACCGTTCAGCGGGTGATGTGCTTGTCATGGCCGGCCAGGGCCTGAGACACCAACTCGATCAGCCTTCCATCGTTGACTGGCTTTTCCAGGAAGGCGATTGCGCCTGCGGCGAGAGCTTTGTCCCGGTGTGCTGCGCTCGGCTGGCCGGTCACGATAATGACGGGAAGGGGACTGCGGGCCTTGCGAAGTTCCTCGAGAATCTCGATGCCGCTCATGCCGGGCATATTGATATCCAGGATCATGCAACCGACGTCGGGCGGCCAGTCCTCGACCAAGAGCTGCTCTCCACTGGAATAATCGAGCACCGCAATTCCTTCGCACTCGAAAAGGAACCGGAGCGAGTGGCGGGTCGAGTCGTCATCATCAACAATAACTACGGTTTGGGAATGCATTGCAGTCTTCATGTCGAGACTTTGCCCGATGTGTAAAGTTGAGCCCTTGACCCATATCAAGGCTTCGAAGGTGTTGGCTATGGCACTTGGCACCGATATTTACAGGAAATATCGGCCGAAATCTGATACATAAAGGGGCACGTCGGGGGCGGCGTTGTGGGAAAAATGGCAACGAATAAGCCGTCTGGAAAGAGGCCTAGGTCAGCGGGCGTGTCCAAGAGGGTCGGCGGGACGCCGGTTCCCGACACGGATGCTGCGCACAATGGTGATCTGCTGGCTGCAATCGTCGAATCGTCTGACGACGCCATTGTCAGCAAAACCTTGGACGGTATCGTTACGAGTTGGAATCAGAGTGCGGAGCGGGTTTTCGGCTATAGCGCCGCGGAAATGATCGGTCATCCGATCGGTATCCTGGCCGCGCCAGATCGGCCGGACGAAATGCTGCGCATCCTCGCACGTGTCGGGGCCGGCGAGAAGATCGACCATTTGAGAACGACCCGGCGCCATAAGGACGGCTCTATCGTCCACGTCGCTCTGACCGTGTCGCCGATCAAGGATGCGCAAGGAACGATCATTGGCGCATCGAAGATTGCACGTGACCTGGGCGCCGAGGTCAAGGCAGCGGGGGAGTTGGTTGAGCGGGAAGAACTGATCCGCGCGATCTTGGCGACCGTGCCGGATGCCATGATTGTGATCAACGACAGGGGCGAGATCAGATCGTTCAGCGCGGCGGCCGAGCGCGCGTTCGGCTATTCGGCGCATGAGGTTCAAGGCAAGAACATCAAAATTCTCATGCCGGAACCCTATCGCGGCGAGCATGACGGTTATCTGGAACGTTATCATCAGACGGGCGAACGCCGCATCATCGGTCTTGGCCGTGTGGTCGTCGCGCAGCGCAAAGACGGATCGATCTTCCCGATTGAACTCTCCGTCGGCGAAGTCAAAGCGGCGGGTCGGCGCCTCTATGCGGGTTTCATCCGCGATTTGACGGAGCGTCAGCAAACCGAAAAAAGGCTACAGGACCTGCAGCAGGAGCTGAGCCATATCTCGCGCCTGGGCGAGATGGGGCAGATGGCGTCGGCTTTGGCGCACGAAATCAACCAGCCGCTGGCGGCGACCACCAACTATCTTCAGGCGGCAAAGCGCCTGCTCGCGAAGGGTGACCAGTCCAGTATCGATCGCGCCGTGGTCGCTTTGGATCATGTCGGCGATCAGATCGACCGGACCGTCAAGATTGTCCGGCATCTGCGAAGCTTCGTCAAAAAGGGCGTCTCGGAACGGCAATTGGAGGACCTCAAGAAAGTCATCGAGGAGGCCAGCGCCTTGGCCCTGATCGGCACTGGCCATCGGGTCAAGGTCAATATGAGATTGCAGTCGGATTTGCCGGCGATCACCGTCGACAAAATTCAGATTCAGCAGGTCGTCGTCAATCTGATCCGCAATGCAATCGAAGCCATGGAGACATCCCCGCTGCGCGATTTGAACATCAGTCTGGAGAAAAATGGTACGGCCCAGTCGGTTCTTGTCGCCATTGCTGATACAGGCCCTGGCTTGGCGCCCGAGGTCGCGGAAAAACTGTTCATGCCGTTCGTGACGACCAAGAAGCAAGGTATGGGAATCGGCCTGTCGATTTGCCGTACGATCATTGAGGCCCATGGCGGCAAAATGACTGCCGAACCGAATCCGGGCGGCGGCACGGTTTTCAAGTTCACGTTGCCGCTGCCGCGCGACTAGGCCTTCGCCGCCTTCTTTTGCCGTTCCGGATGTTGCTGAGGTTTCGTCGCGGCCTTGGACGGAGCCTTGGATGGAGTTGAGAGCGAAGTCGCCGGCACGCCGTGCCCCTGGAATATGCTGAATCCCAATGTCTGTCCGACCTCGACATGCTCGATGCGGCTACATCGCGTCAAAATGAAAGGCTCATCTGCATTCGTGCTGATAACCTCTTTGAAGCGCTTCTTTTGCTCGTCACTCAGATTGCCCATCGCCTCATGCCAAGGCATTTTGACGAACTGGATCTTCGGGAAGAATCCTTTGACTTGATTCAGGATCGGCAAAGCAACGCCATCGATCGCCACCCTGACTCCCTGGTCCCGCAGCTTGGCAGTAGCGGACAAAGCTCGTTCTCGATCATGTAGGAATTCGGAAACCCGGAGTT
>CAZNZI010000661.1:0-2113 GCA_964577475.1 uncultured Rhodospirillaceae bacterium | reverse complement strand
GCTGGTGACCGGGCTGGGCTGGGAATGGATCTTCTTCGTCAACCTGCCGATCGGCATCGTCGCCTTCGCGCTGGCATGGCGCCTGGTGCCGAAGCTCGAGACCCATCCGCATCGCTTCGACATTCTCGGCGTGGCTCTGAGTGCGATCGGCCTCTTCCTCATTGTGTTCGGCATCCAGGAGGGCGAGACCTATCACTGGGGCACGATCGCCGGTCCGATCACGGTGTGGTCGATGATCATTGCCGGACTGATCGTGTTCGCGGTCTTCGTCTTCTGGCAGGCCAAGAACAAGGAAGAGCCGCTGCTGCCGCTCACGCTGTTCAGCCATCGCAACTTCTCGCTCGCCAACGCCGCGATCGCGATGGTGGGTATGGGGATTTCGAGCATGGGGTTGCCGCTGTTTTTCTACTTCCAGCTCGTGCTGGGCTTCTCGCCTCTCGGCTCGGCGATGATGCTGGTGCCGATGTCGGTGATCCTGCTCGCCCTTTCCGGCTTCACCGGCGGGCTCACGGACAAGGTGAACCCGCGCAACCTCGCTTTCGTCGGCATGGTGTTCATGGCCGCCGCCTTGATCTGGTATGCGCGGTGGCTCGACACGAATGCGGACCATTGGTGGCGGTTGCTGTTCCCCGCCGCGCTGCTGGGACTCGCGAATGCTTGTATGTGGTCGCCGATCTCGTCCACAGCGACGCGCAACCTGCCGCGCCATCAGGCGGGTGCGGGCTCGGGCGTCTACAACACCATGCGGCAGATCGGCTCGGTGCTCGGCAGCGCGTCGATCGCGGCCCTGATGCAGACCCGGCTCGCCGCCGATCTGCCCGGCGGCGCCGGAACGGACGGCGCCCATTTCGCGGGTCCGCTGCCGGAAGCGCTGCATGCCGGTTTCGCGAACGCGATGGGAGAAGCCTTGCTGCTGCCGGCCGCCGCCGCCGTGGCGGGCGCGGTGATCGTGTTGTTCTTCGCCAAGCCCTCGACCGATCACGGCTGGGGGAAGTGAACCGGGTTATCGACAAATTTAAGTCGTCATTGCGAGCGAAGCGAAGCAATCCAGATTGCGGCACGATGGATTGCTTCGTCGCTTGAACGCTGCGCGTCCAACCTCGCAATGACGCCGGAAGCTAGACCGTAATCGTCCCTTCGAGATACATCACCGCTTGGCCGGCGATGGTGACGCGCTCGCCGAGATAGCGGCAGACGAGATCGCCGCCGCGCGCCGAGATTTGCCGGGCGCGCAGTTCGGTCTTGCCCAGGCGCTGCGCCCAATAAGGCGTCAGCGTGCAATGGGCCCGGCCGGTGACGGGATCTTCCGGAATGCCCTTGGCGGGCGCAAAGAAGCGCGAGACGAAATCGGTGCCGTCCTTGCCGGGTGCGGTGACGATCACCGCGAAAGTGTCGAGCTTGGCGATCGCCGTCATGTCGGGATCGAGCGCCTTGATCTGCGCCTCGTTGTCGAACACCGCCATCAGATCGCGCGACATCAGCACCTCGCGCGGCGCGATGCCCAACGCTTTAGCCAAGGTCGGCGGCGGCGGCAGCGGTTTCGGCATCCAGGACGGGAAATCCATCACCAGGAAATCGCCCTCGCGTTTCACATGGAGCCGGCCCGAGCGCGTATCGAAACTGACCACCGCATCGGTCACGCCCAGCCGCTCATACAACACATAGGCCGAAGCCAGCGTGGCATGGCCGCAAAGATCAACCTCGACGGCCGGGGTGAACCAGCGCAGGTCCCAGGCGTCCTTGTTGCGCACGAAGAACGCGGTCTCGGCGAGATTGTTCTCCGCCGCGATCGACTGCATCACCGGATCAGGCAGCCAGGCCTCGAGCGGCACCACGGCCGCCGGGTTGCCGCCGAACACACGGCCGGTGAAGGCGTCGACTTGGTAGAGGGAAAGCTTCGGCATGATGGGCAGGAGGATCAGTCGAATAGGGCGTCGATATCGTTCTGGTTGATGGTAGCCGAAGCTTCGCCGGACGAGAACAGCCCATCGATATCGGGCTGATCCAGAGCCGCCGTGCCGCCATGGATGATGGCCGAGAGGCGGTCGATCAGTTGCCCGAGATCGCGGCTGATCTCCATGGTCTGATTGCGCAGCCGGCTAGCATCGCCGCC
>CAZNZI010000660.1:0-2316 GCA_964577475.1 uncultured Rhodospirillaceae bacterium | reverse complement strand
CGGCTTCCGCGGCTTCGCGCACCTTGCGGCGGCGCAGGAAATCGATGCAGCGGTTATGGGCGATGCGGAACAGCCAGGGGCTGAGCGGCCGGCTGTCGTCGAACGTGTCGAGCTTGCGATAGGCCTCGAACACGGCCTCCTGCATCACATCCTCGCCATCCAGCACGGAGCCGGTCATGCGCGCGCAATAGCGATGCAGACGCGGGCGCAGATGCGTGATGGTTTCGAGGAACGTGACATAACGCACCTCGAAAAGCCCGGTCGCGTCGAGTTCGGTCTGAAGATCGGTTTTGGGTTCGGTCTGGCTGTCCATAAGGGTACTACGCAAGCGGAACGCCCGAGGATACGTCGACCGCGAAAAATAATCACGGGGCAGAGCCCGTCACCGCTCCACCCTATTCCGCCCGCCCGTCTTCGCCCGGTAGAGCGCCTGGTCGGCGCGGCTGAGGAGGGTGTCGATCCCCGTCGCATCGCCCGGGAACACCGCGATGCCGGCGGAGAACGTCGCGGTGAGGGACTTCGCCTCATACACAACCGTCTGCGCGGCGAAAGCCGCGCGCCACTCGTCCACCCGGCGCAGGGCCTGCTCGGCGGTCGTGCGCGGCAGCAAAATCAAAAATTCCTCGCCGCCCATGCGGAACACCATGTCGCTCTGGCGGATATGGGTGCGCAGGAACGCGCCGGTGGCGCGCAGCACCGCGTCGCCGGCCGCGTGACCCTGGCTGTCGTTCAGGCGCTTGAAGTGGTCGATGTCGATCATCGCCGCGGCCAGGGGCAGGTTCTGGCGCTGCGCCTCGGCCAGCATCACGGGGCCGAGTTCCTGGAAGAAGCGGCGGTTGTGCAGTCCGGTCAGCGCGTCGCGGATCGCCTCTTCGCGCAATTGCTGCTGAAGCGCGAGATTGGCGTCGAGCTGCTTCTGCAGATCGGCCAGCGCGGTCTGCAGCCGCGCCTCGGCCGTCTTGCGATGGGTGATGTCGCGCAGCAGGATCAGGCGCCCCACCGTGCGGCCCGCATAGGTCAAGGCCACCTGGCCGAGATCGAAATGGCGCGGCGGATCGCCCACGGTCACTTCGCGCGGCCCATCGGTTCCGGCCTGCGCCGTGCCGGGCGTGCCGATCGCCGCGTGCAGAAGAGGCACGTCGCTGAGCGGCGCTCCATCGATCGGCCCGCCGCCCGCCAGATGCTGTGCGGCAGCGTTACTCTCAGCCACCCGTCCGGCGGCATCGAGGACCAGAACCGGATCGGGCATCGCGTCGAGCAAGGTGTCTTGCGCGATCGGCAGCAGGTCGAACAGGCCGCGCCGCGCGATCAGCCATAGCAGCACCAGGTTCATCGCCACGAAGCTGAGCGGCGTGAGATCGGCGGTGCCGACCATGATCGTCTTGGTCGCATAGCCGATATTGACCACCCACGGCAGCAGCAGCGCGATGGCAAGCCCCGCATAATGGGTACGGTAGAGCGGACCCGAGCGGACGATCTCGAAGCCTAGGATCACCTCGGCGACCAACATCAGCGTATAGAACACCACGGCGATGACGAAGAAGGCGGGCCCGTGGATGTAGTTGATCGTCATCGCCGGCGGCGTGCCGGTGGGGATCGTCTGGGCATACATCAAATGATGGCTGTCGTTGGTCAGCGCGACGATGCCCACCACCAGGGCCAGGCCGAACATGCCCCAGAAGGTCCAGCGCGGCGCCGGTCGATGCTGGCCGTGGATGTAATCCCAGATGACCAGCGCCCAATAGCCGGGCGAGAGGATGATGCCGAACCAGGCCATCTCGGCCCAGAACACCTTGCTGGCCGGTTCGCTCGACGCATGCTCGATCGCGACGACGGCGGCCCACCACGCCGTGGACAGAAGCGACAGCAGCGAGCCACGCAAACCGGGGAAGGGCGGCACGCGCGTGACGCGCCACACCATGGCGAGCGCCACCGCGCTGGCTCCCGCCATCGCCACCGCAAGCCAATAGGTCGGCAGATTCATTTTCGTTCCCGCACCACGCGACGGCGCAGCCCCCGCACCCTGTATATCGCGCGGCGGGGGATGGCGCTACGGAGGGATAGCGCTCAGGACGCCCTGCACGGATAACTAAAGTTCGTCATCTGCAGTCTCTTTTCTTCCTCGTCATGGCCGGGCTTGACCGGGCCATCCACGTCTTTCAGCAGAAGAAAGACTCACCACGAAGCGACTGTGTTGGAAGTCAAGCGTTCCAAGCGAGATTGTCGCGCAGCATGGCGTTGAGAATGACGAGGAGCTTGCGCATGCAGGCGACGAGGGCGGTCATGCGCCTTTTTCCGGCGTCGACGAGCCTTTTG
>CAZNZI010000659.1:0-3503 GCA_964577475.1 uncultured Rhodospirillaceae bacterium | reverse complement strand
ACGGTCAGCGTGTTCGTGGCGGTGTTGGCAAGGGTCAGGCTGTCGTTGCCCGAGCCAAGATCGAAGACGCCACCCGTGACCGCATTGCCCAAGGTGACCAAGTCGTCGCCCGTGCCGCCGGTCAGCGTCTCGATGTTGACGATGGTCACCGTATTCGCCGCGGCGTTGAGCAGCGTCAGGCTGTCGGAGCCCGTGCCGAGATCGAGCGTTGCGCCGGTGAGGCTGTTGCCAAGCACCACGACATCGTCGCCTGTTCCGCCGAGCAGGGTCTCAACATTGGCGATCGTGAACGTATTGGCGGCGGCGTTGAACAGCGTCAGCTTGTCGGCGCCCGAACCGAGATCGATGGCTGCGCCGGTCATGGCCGCGCCCAGGGTGACGATGTCGTCGCCCGTACCGCCGGTCAGTGTCTCGACATTGCTGATCGTGGCCGTGTTGCGAGCGCTATTGGCGAAGGTCAGGCTGTCGTCCCCCGCGCCCAGATCGATCGCTCCGCCGGTGATCGCATTTCCGATCACAATGACGTCGTCGCCGGTCCCGCCGGCCAGGGTTTCAACATTGGCGATCGTGACCGTATTGGTCGCGGCCGCAGCCAGGGCCAGCTTGTCGCTACCCGAACCGAGATCAAAGATCCCGCCCGTGATCGCGGTACCCAGCGTCACCTGGTCGCTGCCCGTTCCGCCCATCACGGTTTCGACATTGATGACGCTGACGGTGTTGGTCGTTGCATTGGCCAGCGTCAGGCTGTCGTTACCCGAGCCGAGATCGAAAGTCGCGCCGGTGACCGTGCTGCCGGATACGATGATGTCGGACCCGGTGCCGCCCAGCAGGGTTTCGACATTCACCACGGTGGCCGTATTGGCCGCCGCATTAAACAGGGTCAAGCTATCGGCACCCGAGCCGAGATCGAGGACGGTGCCGGTCAGTACAGTGCCGAGCACGATCACGTCGCTGCCCGTACCACCGGTTATGGTCTCGATATTGACCACCGTCACCGTATTGGTAGCGGCATTGAACAGCGTCAGGCTGTCGGCGCCGGAGCCGAGATCGAAGATGGCGCCGGTCAGCGCCGCCCCAACCGCGACCAGATCGGCTCCGGTTCCACCCGTCAGCGTTTCCACATTGGCGATGGTCAGGGTATTGGCGGCACCATTGGCCAGAGCCAGGCTGTCGTCGCCCGCGCCGAGATCGATCGTGCCGCCGGTAATCGCATTGCCGATCACGACAATGTCGTCACCGGTGCCGCCCACCAACGTCTCGATGTTCATGATCGTGACGGTGTTGGCCGCCGCGGTGGCCAAGACCAGCTTGTCATTGCCCGAGCCGAGATCGATAACACCGCCCGTAATCGCGGCACCGAGGGTGACCTGATCACTGCCGGTGCCACCGGCCAGGGTCTCGACATTGATGACGGTGGCCGTATTGGCCGTCGCGTTCGCCAGAGTCAGGCTGTCGTTGCCGGAACCGAGGTCGATCACTCCACCCGTCGCCGCCGTTCCGAGCGTGACAAGGTCGCTGCCGGTACCGCCGATCAATGTCTCGATATTGGTGATCGTGACGGTATTCGCGGTGGCATCGAACAGGGTCAGCTTATCGGCGCCGACACCAAGGTCGAGAATACCGCCGGTGATAGCGGCACCCAGATTGATCACGTCATCGCCAGTGCCACCGGTCAGCGTCTCGATATTGACGATAGTCGCGGTGTTGGCGGTTGCGTTGAACAAGGTCAGGCTGTCGGCGCCCGAACCGAGGTCGAAGACGGCGCCGGTCAGTGCAATCCCCAGCGTCACCAGATCGGCTCCCGTGCCGCCGGTCAGGGTTTCGACATTGGCGATGGTCAGCGTATTGGCCGCAACGTTTGCCAGAACCAGGCTGTCGTCCCCGGCACTCAGATCGATCGTGCCGCCGGTCAGTGCGTTGCCGATCACGACGACATCGTCACCGGTGCCGCCGATCAGTGTCTCGATATTGACAATCGTGACCGTGTTGGTAGCAGCAGCGGCCAAAGTCAGCTTGTCATTGCCCGAACCCAGATCGAAAACACCACCCGTGATCGCGGCGCCCAGCGTCACCTGATCGCTGCCCGTACCGCCCGCCACGGTTTCGATGTTGATGACCATGACCGTGTTGGTGGTCGTATTGGCGAGCGTCAGACTGTCGCTGCCTGTGCCGAGGTCCAACGTGCCGCCTGTGACGGCGTTGGCCAGGTTGATGATGTCGCTGCCGGTGCCGCCGACCAGGGTCTCGATATTGGCGATGGTCGCGGTGTTGGCCGCCGCATTGAACAGCGTCAGGCTGTCTGCGCCCGAGCCCAGATCCATCGTTGCGCCGGTCAGCGCGTTGGCGAGCGTCACCACGTCGCTGCCCGTACCGCCGGTCAAGGTCTCGATGTTGGCGATCGTGACGGTGTTGGCGGCGGCATTGAACAGGGTCAGACTGTCCGCACCCACGCCGAGATCAAGCACGGCACCAGTGACGCCCGCGCCCAGGGTGACGACGTCATCGCCCGTGCCGCCGGTCAGGGTCTCGACATTGCTGATGGTCGCTGTGTTGCGGGCCGCACTGGCGAAGGTCAGGCTGTCGTCACCCGCGCCCAGATCGATGGCCGAACCCGTAACGGCCGAGCCGAGGGTCACCACATCGTCGCCCGTGCCGCCCACAATCGTCTCGACATTGATGACGGTCACCGTGTTGGCCGCGGCCGCCGCCAAGGTCAGCCTGTCACTGCCGGATCCGAGATCGAGTGCGGCCCCGGTGACCGCCGCGCCCAAGGTGACTTGATCGCTGCCGGTGCCGCCCACCAGCGTCTCGTTATTGACGATGGTCATGGTGTTCGCGGTGCTGTTTGCCAAGGTCAGGCTGTCGTTGCCCGAGCCGAGGTCAAGCGTACCGCCGGTGATGGCCGAGGCAAGGGTGACGAGGTCGCTGCCCGTGCCGCCGATCAGCGTCTCGATGTTGACGATGGTTGCCGTATTGGCCGCCGCGTTGAACAGGGTCAGACTATCACTGCCCGAGCCGAGGTCGAGGCTTCCGCCGGTCAGGGCCGTACCGAGAACGACGACATCGCTGCCGGTGCCGCCCACGATGGTTTCGCCGTTGAGCAGCGTCACGGTGTTCGTGGCGGCATTGAACAGGGTCAGGCTGTCGGCGCCCGACCCCAGATCGAAGATGCCGCCGGTGATCGCCGCGCCCAGCGCCACAAGATCGCTGCCGGTGCCGCCGACCAGCGTCTCAACATTGGCGAGCGTGATTGTGTTGGCCGCGGCGTTGGCCAGGATGAGGCTGTCGTCACCGGCGCCCAGATCGATGACGCCGCCCGTGACCGCATTGCCGATCACGATCCCATCGTCGCCCATGCCGCCGATCAAGGTCTCGATATTGGCGATGGTCGCCGTGTTGGTGGCCGTGCCGGCGAGAGTCAACTTGTCGGCGCCGCTGCCCAGATCGATGGCGCCGGCCGTGAAGGCCGTCGTGAGGGTAACGATATCGTCGCCCGTGCCGCC
>CAZNZI010000658.1:0-6458 GCA_964577475.1 uncultured Rhodospirillaceae bacterium | reverse complement strand
GTTCCGGCCGGAACCCGGCATCGACCGTCTTGCCGTTCAGGGCCGATGCTCCGTTCAGCGGCACCGACCAGATTCCTTCTGCGGCCCGGAAGAGCGTACCGCCGCCTTCGACCCGGCCCGGCACGAAATTCATCTGTGGCGAACCGACGAGTGCCGCCACATAGCGTGAGGCGGGCCGCTCATAGAGATGCTGCGGCACATCGATCTGGCGGATGGCGCCGTTCTCCAGCACGGCCATGCGGTCGGCGACCGACATCGCCTCTTCCTGGTCGTGGGTCACATAGATCAACGTATGGCCGATATCGCGCTGGAGCCGCTTCAACTCGACGCGGGTCTCCTCGCGCAGCCTTGCGTCGAGGGCGGAGATGGGATCGTCCATCAGATAGGCCGACGCATCGCGCACCAGGGCTCGACCGATCGCGACCCGCTGCCGCTCGCCGCCCGAGAGCTGGGCGGGACGCTTGTGCAGAATGTGCGACATATGGAGCGTGTCGGCGATCTTCTTGAGCCGCTCCTCGATCAGCGCCTGTGGCGCCTGCCGCTCGATCAGCGGGAAGATCACATTGTCCCGCGCCGTCATATGGGGGAACAGCGCCAGGTTCTGAAACACCATCGCCAGGTTGCGCTCGGCCGGCGACAATTCATTGACGCGCTTACCGTCGATGCGGATCTCGCCCGAGTCGGGCTGGTCGAGACCCAGCAGCAGGCGCAGCACGGTGGACTTGCCGGAGCTGGGCGGACCGAAGAAGCAGAAGAACTCGTTGTTCTCGATGGTCACCGTGGCGTCGTCGACGGCGATCGTCTCGCCGAAGCGCTTGGTGACATGGTCGAACTCGATACGCGCCACGGGTTCAGTCCTCGTACAAAGCCAGACCGGTCTGCGCGTCGAACAGACGCACGCGGTCGGGATGCAGAACCAGCGGCAGGGCCTCGCCCGTCTTCGCCTGGAAATCGGCTTCGGCCACCATCTTGCCGGTATAGCCGCCGCCCTCGAGATGGACGATGGCGCGGCTGCCGACACGCTCGACCAGAACCGTCTCGAGCGTGATGTCGCCTTTCGGCCCAGTGGTCAGGTCTTCCGGACGGATGCCCAGCACCACCTCGCCGCGGCTCGACTTGCGCGCAGCAGCGGCCAGCGGGCCGCTCAGGACGGGGCGGCCGATCGCGCCCAGATCGGCAACGATCCGCCCGCCCTCTTCCGTCAGCTTGGCATAGAACAGGTTCATGCCGGGACTGCCGATGAAGCGCGCGACGAACAGGTTGCGCGGCTTGTTGTAGACGGCGAGCGGCGTATCGACCTGCTGCAGCACGCCGTTATCCATGATCGCGATGCGGTCGGCCATGGTCATGGCTTCGAGCTGATCATGGGTCACGTAGACCATGGTCTGGCCGAACTGGCGCTGGAGCCCCTTCAACTCTGTACGCATCACCGCGCGGAAGGCCGCGTCCACATTCGAGAGCGGCTCGTCGAGTAGGAAGATTGCCGGTTCGATGATCGCCGAGCGGCCGATCGCAATGCGCTGCAGGATGTTGACCGAGAGCTTGCTGGTGCGCGAGTCGAGCAGCGGCGTCAGTTGCAGAAGTTCCGCCATCGCGTCGACGCGGCGCTTCACTTCGGTCGCCGGCAGGTTGCGCATCTTCAGCCCGTATTCCAGATTCTGGCGCACGGTCATGTGCGTGAAGATCGCATAAGTCTGGAACACAAAGCCGACCTTGCGGTTGCCCATGTCGACATCGACCACGTCGCGGTCGCCGAACAGGATGCGGCCCGTCGTCGGCTGCAGCATGCCGCAGATCATGTTCATGGTGGTTGACTTGCCGCAGCCCGACGGGCCGAGCAGCGCCAGGAACTCGCCGTTCTCGACACGCAGGTTGAGCTGGTCGACCGCGACGAAATCGCCGAAGCGTTTGGTGAGGCCTTCGAGGGAAATGCTCGACATGGCTACTTCCTCGATCCCAGACGCTTGATGCCATAGGCACCGAGCACGGAGAGGATCACCAGGATGAACAGCGCCACCGAGGCGACATAGGACCAGTTGAGGTCTTCGATGGTCAGCTTGAAGAAGTAGACCGAGATCGTCTCGGTGCTGACGCCCGGACCGCCGCGGGTCATGATGTAGAGCGTGTCGAAGATCTTGAAGACCTCGACGACGCGGATCACGGTCGCGATGATCAAAACACCGGTGATGCGCGGCAGCGTGATGGTGCGGAAGCGCTGCCAAGGGCCCGCGCCCAAGAGCGTCGCCATCTTCAACTGATCCTCTGGCACCGACAGCAGGCCCGACAGCAGGATCAGGAACATCAGCGGTGTCCACTGCCAGATATCGGCGATCATCACCGCGACCATCGACAGCGTGTCTTTCGAGAGCCAGGCGGTGGTGACGTCCTGCCCTGAGAGCCAGGACAGGATCGCATTCACGAAGCCGCCGCTCTGGAACAGCATGAAGAACATGTATCCGGCGACGGCGGGCACCACCATCATCGGCATCAGCAGGATCGAATAGGCGGTGCGCTTGAACTTGAACTCGCCGACGAACAAAAGCGCCAGGCCGAGACCCAGCAGCAATTCGGCCGGCACGCAGACGATGATCACCTCGAGCGAACGGCCGATCGCGTTCCAGAAGCGTTCATCGGTGATCAGATCGGTGAAGTTGGCGAACCAGTTCCAGCTTTCCCAGGCATGGATCCAGCTCATCCCCTGCAGCGGCGACCAGTCGGTCAGGCTGACATAGATCTCCATCAGCAGCGGGAAGATGACGATGAAAAGGATCAGCAACTGCGTCGGCAACGTGAGCCAAAGCCCGAGGCGATCCGGCTTGTTGGTGGTCGAGGTGGCGAGCGCGGCCTGGGCTGCGTTCATATCGGTCATTGCTTGAGTGCGCCCATGGTCAGCCCGCGCACCAGGAAGCGCTGGATGGCGAGGCCGAAGATGACCGGCGGCACGGCGGCGATCAGCCCAAGCGCGGCCTTCGCGCCATAGAGCTGGCCGGTCATGCTGGTGGACAGCGCCGACATATAGACGGGGATCGTCCGCCACTCCTTGGTGGTCAGCAGCAGCGCGATCAGGTAGTCGCTCCAGTTGAAGATGAAGACGAGAAGCGTGGCGCTGCCCAAGGGCGCCAGCAGCATCGGAAGCGTGACGCGGCGGAACACCCGCATGCGCGTGCAGCCTTCGACCAGCGCCGCCTCTTCCAATTCGCGCGGCATCTCGTCGAAGAAGGTCTTCATCAGCCAGAAGCCGAATGGCAGCGTGACGATGCCGTAGATCAGCGCCAGGCCGAACCAGGTGTCGATCAGGCCGAGGAAGGTCCACATGATCATCACGGGGATCATGACGGCCATCGGCGGGAAGATGCGAAGCTGCAACAAGGCCAGCGGCAAGTTGCCGCCGGCCTTGAAGCGGGACACGCCATAGGCGGCCAGCGTGCCGCAGCCCATGGCGATGATCGTGCCGATCGTGGCCGACAGCAGGCTCGACAGGATCGGCCGGCCCGCCGTGGCATCGAGCGCCACGATCAGCTTGTTGTTGGACTCACCGAAAATGAATCGGAAATTGTCGAGCGTCCAGTGATGCGGGAGCACATGCAGATTTGCCCCCGCATCGGTCCACTCCGGCACCGGTTTGAATGCCATCGTGAACATCCAGACGATCGGGATCAACGCTATGGCCGCTGCCAGCAGCACCAGCCCATAGCGCATCGCCGCGAATGCGTTCGCGCGTCCCATCGTGAACGCCCTCTACCCTACGCTCGGTGCCCGATGGTCAGTCGAGCGCCGTCGGCCAGGCCGACAACCCGCCTTGGATCGCGGCGACCATTTTCTTTTCGCCGATCTTGCGGATGGTCTGCTTCCAGGCCTTCTCGGTCTTCTCCATCGCCTCTTCGGGCGTGACCTTCTTGGTCAGCGCGGCGACGAGGTTTTCGTCGAGTGCGCTGTGGAAGGACCCCGCGCCCGCATAGTTGATCGACGGGACCGAACGCTTGATGGTCTCGCGGATCACCGGCACGTGATAGGCCTTGTAGGTCTGCGTCACCAGCGGATCGTCGAGATTGGCGAGCTGGAACGGATCGAAATAGCCGCCCGGGTTGGCCGAGGCCCAGGAGAAGATGCGGCTGGAGCCCAGCCACTGCAGGAACAGATAGGCCGCTTCCGGATATTTCGACTGGCTCGACACCATCGACATCACGTTGAACCACAGCACGCTGCGGCGGATGATCTTGTCGCCGACCTTGGTGCCCGGCGGCAGCGCCGAGGCGAGCTTGCCGCCCACCTTGGTGTTCGGGTTGTCGAGGAACTTCGGCATGTTCGAGAAGGCGCAGGTGATCGCCGTCTCGCCCTTGCCCATGCTGCCGTACTGCTCGGGCCAACCCCAGGAGATGGCGTCGGGCGAGTGGTACTTCAGGCTGTCGACATAGCCTTTGGTCGCGGCCACACCGGCCGCCGAGTTGATCAAGGGCTTCGCCGTCTTCTCGTCGAACAGGAACTGATCGGGGGCGCCCATCGAGCAATAACGCTGGTACCAGTTGGTGTAGCCCCAACCCTGATTGCGCAGATCGGTGCAGCCGAACAGACCCTTGTCGGGGCGATGGAAGAAGCCCGCGACCTCGTCGAGCTCGGTCCAGGTCTCGGGGAATTTCAGGTCGCGGCCGAACTTCGCCTTGAAGTCGGCCTGTTCCTTCGAATCCTCGAACAGGTCCTTGCGGTAGATCCAGCACTGGAAGTCGCCGTCGAGCGACACGGCGTAGTAGCTGCCCTTATAGGTGTTGAACAGCGTGACGCCCTGGAGCCCGCCGACATAGCCGCGCTTCGGATCGTCCCACTCGGGCTTGTACTGCGCGACGAAGTCGTCGAGCTTGGCGAGACCGCCGGCCTCGACCAGATCGCCGACGCGATTCCATTCCAGCGAATAGATGTCGAAGCCACCAGCTTTCGTGCTGATGTCCTGCATCACCTTGGTGAATTCCTGGCCGCTGGTGACACCCGTGATGTCGAGCTGGATGCCGGTTTCCTTTTCCCAGACGTCCTTGATCGTCGGCGCGCCTTCGGGGAACGACTTGGTCAGCTGGCCGATCGTGCCGTCGGACATCTGGAACGAAAGCTTGGCGGGCGCCTTGCCGGCGGCCTTCAGCTTCTTGATGCCTTCGATGGCGCGGCCTTCGGGCATCGACTCGTTGTACTGATAGCGTTCGGCACCGTCGAAACCGGTCGGCCCGCCGGTCATGCCGGAGGCCAGGCCCGAACCCGCGAAAGCCGGACGGATAAACTTCGGCGCAATGCCGATGGCTGAGGTGAAAGCGAGCGCGGCACCCGTTGTCTTCAAGACACGACGGCGCGATACGCCTTTGGCGTTCTTCTGCTTGGACATTGACCCCCTCCCGGAGCGTGGCGTTATTGGAATTTGTTCTGACGACTTTGTTCTCGGGCGACGATCAGGGCACCTCACGATGTGATGCAATCAAAAACGGATATCACTCAATTTTTTGATGTGAACACATCAATATTTTTGGGATACATCAGCTGATGGTTGTGCACGCATATGCGAGATAACCCTCAGGTGAAACGCTCGGGTTTCGTAACGAGGACAATGTCGTTGAGGCGATCCTGGCGACTCTACCGCTTCATTCAGCCGAGACCCCCGTCGCCATGAACCGAGTCGTCATTGCGAGGTGGCCAAAGGCCGACGCGGCAATTCCATTCACCACGAAAGGCTGGATTGCTTCGCGAAGCCTGTCCTCGGGCCGCGCTCTGCGCGGACCCGGGGGCTCGCAATGACGGCGCAAATTCGTTTGGGCAGGTCCCGAAAATAAAAACGGCGGAGCCGCGATCCCATACAGGGGGGATGGATCGCAAGCTCCGCCGCGAAACAACGCCGGGAGGTGTGGCGTTGTTAACTCGAACTCATGCCGCCAGCGCCATGTCGGCGGCGACCAATTCCTTGCCCAGTGCGGCGGCGACCGCCGGATGGGTGATGCGGCCGGCATGGACGTTGAGGCCGTTGCGCAGATGCGCATCGTCCTTCAATGCCTGACGCCAGCCCTTGTCGGCCAGCGCCAGCGTGAAAGGCAGCGTCACGTTGTTGAGCGCGAAGGTCGAGGTGCGCGCCACACCGCCGGGCATATTGGCGACGCAGTAGTGCACGATGCCGTCGACGATATAGGTCGGGTGCGAGTGCGTGGTCGCCTTCGAGGTTTCCGTGCAGCCGCCCTGGTCGATGGCGACGTCGACGATCACCGAACCCTTCTTCATGGTCGGCAGCATCGCGCGCGTCACCAGCTTGGGCGCGGCGGCGCCGGGCACCAGCACGGTGCCGACGACGAGATCGGAGTCGGAGACCAGCTTGGCGATCGCCTCGCGGGTGGGGAAGATCGTCTTGATGCGCGTGCCGAACTGCGCAACGAGACGGCGCAGCGCATCGGCGGAACGGTCCACCACCGTCACATCGGCGCCCATGCCGATCG
>CAZNZI010000657.1:0-3569 GCA_964577475.1 uncultured Rhodospirillaceae bacterium | reverse complement strand
GCAGCTCTTCGAGCGGCGAGAGGATCAGCGTCAGCGGCGTCCGCAGTTCGTGGCTGACGGTGGAAATGAATTCCGCCTTCATGCGCTCGACCTGACGGCGTTCCGAAATGTCGCGCAACACCCCGACAAACAGCCGGCGGCCGCCCGACCAGAATTCATTGATCGAGACCTCGATGGGGAACACGGCGCCGTCGGCCCGCATGCCTTCCAGTTCGCGCCGCGTTCCGATGACCTTTTTGTCGCCGGTCGCCTTGTAGGCACGCAAATAGCCGTCATGCGCACCGCGATACGGTTCCGGCATCAGCATCTTGACGTTGCGGCCCAGGATGTCGCCCGCGCGGTATCCGAAGATGCGCTCGGCGGCGGGATTGAGAGACTCGATACTGCCGCTTTCGTTGATGGTGATGATGCCGTCCAGGGTGTTGTCGAAAATCGCATTGAGACGGGCGACATTGCTCATCAATGCTTGCTCCGACCGTTTGAGATCGGTGATGTCGGAGAAGGTGGTGACGGCCAGGCCGTCTTCGGTGAACGAGCCGCGGATCTGCAATACGGTTCCGTCGGGCCGCGTGCGCTCGGACTCATAAGGCGCGCGCGATTTGAAAACACGCATCCGTTCGGCGATCCAGTCTTCCGCCCTGGGGCCGAAATCGCCGACCTGGGCGGCCCATTTCAGAAGATCGAGAACGGGGACGCCTTTGACAAACCTGCTTTCGTCGACGCCGCTCCACTCGACGTAGCGGCGGTTCCAGAGGACCAGCCGGTTATCCAGATCGGTCACGCCAACCGCCTGGCTGACATTCTCGATGGTCGCGGTCAATAGGGCAGCTTGTGCCGACAGGATCGCTTCGGTCTGGCGGCGGCGCTGCAGATAGCCAATGGCCAGAACCAGCGCGATGGCAACGGACAATACGGCGATCACGAAGGATGCGATGATGACCGTCAGATTTGTCCGCGCGTTTTGTTCCCGTTCGCCGCTCCGTTGCACCAGAAGCTTGCGCTCCTCGCTGATCATCGCGCCGGTGATCGCGCGGATTTCGTCCATCAGGAGCCGCGCCGAGGTGACCGCCGCGGCGTCGGTAACGGTCGACGTGCCGGTCTCCCGGCGGCGCTTCACCGCCTTCCGCAGGGCTTCGAGTTTCTTTTCGATCAGCGGCTGCATCACGGTCAGATGCCGGAGCTGGACGTCGTTGTCCGGTATGGAGGCTTTCAGATCGCTGAGATCGTCGCCGATGCGGCCCAGCGCCGCGTTGTGGGAGGATAGAAAGGCCTCGTCGCCGGTGATGAAAAATCCGCGCGCCCCCGACTCCGCGTCCTGCACGTCGTCGAAGACGCGGCGGATCTTGTCGATGACCTCGTAGGTATGGTCGACCCAGTGGCGTGCGTCGATCGTTGCCCGCCATTCTTGAAGGACGGCGTAGCCGGCCACCAGAAACAGCACGACGAAAATCGCACCGCCGGCCAGGGCCACTTTGCGGATCGGGCCACGAGCCGTCGCCAGCTTTGACGTTACTTTCGGCGCAACCGGAGCCTGACCAACGGCTTCTGCCATCACAACTCCCACCCTGGATGTCACCGAGTGTAGGGCCTCGGTATGCGCCCGGCTCGACCTATTTTTGACCTGTGAACTTATTGATTATACGGGTGATTTCTTCGAAGTGACGCGCTTCGCGATGGTCGATGTCGACCGACCCGCGAACGGCCTGGGCGAGTTGAGCCAGCAAATCGACTTCGACGACCTTGCGCTCGGACGTGGCTTCGCGAACCCGCCGCGCCAGGTTGATCAGCATGCCCGACAGATTGATGACAACCTCTTTCGACGGACCGTCATAGGTGTTGCGCCACGCATCGGCCGTCAGCACCAACCTCTGCAAATCGCGCTTCCACTCTTCGGGGTCGCCCTTGGTCCCGTAGAAGGCGACGATGCGCGTGACGATCCTGTCGATCTCGACGACGGCCGCCTCGAAATGCTCATCGTTCATCTGCTGGGCGGCGCGTTCGACCATGCGCTCGATCTCGCGGTCGCCGGCCCTGTCGACCATGCGGGCGCGGAGCGTGTTGGGCACATCGCGAATCTTCGGCCGCTTGCCGTCTTCGCGCTCGGTCGTGCGGCGGGTCGGACCGATGTAGTTGGGCGAGATGACGAAAGGCTGGCGGTTCTGGGCCAGATTGGTCACGCGCTGGAACAAGCGTTCGACCGTGAGCGGCTTCGGTACGATGTCGTCGACGCCCGCATCCATCAGCGCCTTGGTCGAGCCGGCCTCGGTCTTGCCCAAGGTGGCAATCACCGTGACGAATGGATTCTTGCTCAAGGTGTGGTGCCGTATGCGCTGCACGAAGTCGACGAAATCGATTCCAGGCAGAATGTGATCGAGGACGATCAGGTCGATCATCCTGTCCGTGACCGCTTTCTCAAGGTCTTCGGCGGTCGTGCAGATCACGACATTGCTCAGTCCCTGATCGGAGAAGCTCGACCGGATGGCTTCCGCGAGATGGGCGTTAGCGTCGCCGACGACGACGGAAACATTGTCGTAGGTCATCGCCATGGGTTGGCCGATCCCCGTCTTCTATTTTCTTTCGCCTCGCATCCTTGCGGTTCCGCAAGCGATCCGCAGTGACACGATCATGGTATTGCCTCACGAAACCGGCAGGCCGGATGTGCACAGTGTTTTAGCCCGTAATCCATTGACACAAAGAGAGAAGTCGCCTCTACATATAATCGTATGCAAAACACGCATAAATTGAAGTTTTGCGAGCCCCGAGAGGCAGCTTGGTCGCCTAGCGATTTTTTCCTAAACTTGCCAATCAGCATCGGAAGAGGTTGGAGACCCACGCGCTTCAATGGCGAGCCAGAACCAAACGAGCCGCACTGCGTCATATGCGATCATGGTGATCGATGACGACCGGCTGCTGCTGGAACATATCGAGCTGACCCTTAAGGACGCCGGCTACGACGTGACCATCGTCGAGGACGGCGAGGCGGCGCTCTATCTCGTGCCGAGCCTTCATCTCGACATGATCATCCTCGATTCGGTGATGCCCGGGATGAACGGCCCGGAAGTGCTGCGCCATCTGAAGGGCGACAAGCTGACCGCTTCGATTCCGGTGATGATGCTGACCGCGCGTACCGGCCGCGAAAGCGTCGAAGAAGCGGTGAAGCTGGGCGCCGAGGACTACATCGCCAAGCCGGTCGATCCGGCGAAGCTGCTGACGCGCGTTCAGAAGATGCTGGAAAAGGCGGAAAAAAAGAAAGCCGCCGATGCCGGCATGGAATGGAAAGCGTCGTCCAAGGCGTTCGACGTCCCTTTGCCAAAGGGCTCGCGCGTCTTCCTCAACCCGACCAAGAAATAAATAGCTGGGCCGCGTTTTTCGCCCTCTCAAATTTCGCTTTGCGGCATCCCATCTTCATTGCGCGCGGCATGGAACTTGCTGCTCGCGCCCCGTCCGAACAACGACCGCCTCCGAGGGAGAACCACCGTGAACAAATCTGTGAGCCCTGCTTCCGCCTCCGCTTTGGCTTTGCGCGATCCGAACCTGTTCCGGCAGAAATGCTACATCGACGGCGCGTG
>CAZNZI010000656.1:0-2719 GCA_964577475.1 uncultured Rhodospirillaceae bacterium | reverse complement strand
TGATATCGACGCCGATCCGCTGATCATCGCCGGCCGGCGTTTCCACTCCCGTCT
Organism: uncultured Rhodospirillaceae bacterium; assembly: GCA_964577475.1. Lineage (GTDB taxonomy): Bacteria > Pseudomonadota > Alphaproteobacteria > Rhodospirillales > Magnetospirillaceae > JASHSH01. The sequence goes on along the minus strand of CAZNZI010000656.1, from coordinate 2,665 downwards.
GATCGTCGGCACTGGCAAGTACAAGGACTACGCGCAGAACGCTGCCGCGGCGCGCGCGGCGGGGGCAGAGATCGTCACGGTGGCGCTGCGTCGCGTGAACGTGATGGAACCCGGCTCGCCGATGCTGATCGACCACGTCAGCCCGAAGGAGTTCACCTATCTGCCGAATACCGCCGGCTGCTTCACGGGCGAAGATGCCGTGCGCACGCTGCGCCTCGCGCGCGAGGCGGGTGGCTGGGATCTGGTGAAGTTGGAAGTGCTGGGCGAGAAGCGGAGCCTCTATCCTGACATGGTCGAAACGCTGCGGGCCGCCGAGATGCTGATCAAGGACGGCTTCCAGGTGATGGTCTATTGCAGCGACGACCCGATCATGGCCAAGCGCCTCGAAGAGATCGGCTGCTGCGCGATCATGCCGCTCGGCGCGCCGATCGGTTCGGGCCTCGGCATCCAGAATCAGGTCAACATCCGTCTGATCGTCGAGCAGTCGAAAGTGCCGGTGATTGTCGACGCGGGGGTCGGCACGCCTTCCGATGCGACCGTGGCCATGGAGCTCGGCTGCGACGGCGTCTTGATGAACACGGCGATCGCCGAGGCCAAGGATCCGGTGATGATGGCGCGCGCGATGCGTCTTGCGGTCGAGTCGGGGCGTCTCGCCTATCGCGCCGGACGGATGCCGAAGCGCCGCTACGCCGATCCGTCGTCGCCGCTTGCAGGCATGATCTGAGGCACGATCCCTTCGCATTTTTGGGCGCGCCACAATTCGAAATTTGGGCTTACGACCCGTTCATTTCGCCCTCGGCACGAATGATTGAGCCACAATTTGTAGTGTTTCCGGGGGGTTATAGGACCCCATTTAGTAGCGTGTTCATCGAACTGTAATAACCCCACGGGCCGTGTAACCCCTTGAAGGGCCAAGCGGGGATCAACTTTTTTGAGAGTCGCATAAGATTCCTCTTTCAATCTGTGCGGAATCGAGTAAATAGCGACTCAGACGTACAACGCACGTGCCTCTGGCCCACAGGTTGGTTAAGCAACGACGTCAATGGCGTTCCCCTGATGACTGCCGGCGGGGTCCGGCACTCCGGAGGAATTGAGCGATGCACGTTGTTTCCCGTTGCGCCGATAATTCGACAGTCGACACGATCGACGAACCGCGCTTCCGCAGCGTTTTGGGCCAAGGCAAGGTTCCGTCGCCCTCCACCACACTTCTGGAGCATCCGACGTTCGCGTGTTGAGACCCGTTCTCGACCGTTGAACGACCGGATCCGCGGGGTTCAGCCCCGCTTCGCCCCGACCTAACAAGTGTTTGTCGCGCGCCTGTTTGCGCGCGTGTGGAGAACCGACTGATGACCGCTAAGATCAACCGTTACCTCGCCGAACGACGACCCGACAATCCGCTCCTCGTGGTCGATCTCGACGTGGTTGCCGGCAACTACCGTTCGCTGCGCCGTTTCCTGCCGATCGCCGACGTGTTCTACGCGGTGAAGGCCAATCCTGCGCCCGAGATCCTGAAGCTCCTCACCGGCCTCGGTTCCTCCTTCGACACCGCCAGCCGCGGCGAGATCGAGATGGTGATGGCCGCCGGTGCCTCCGCCGAGCGCATCTCTTTCGGCAACACCATCAAGAAGCAGCGCGACATCGCCTGGGCCTATGAGCGGGGCGTGCGCCTGTTCGCGTTCGACTCCGAGGCAGAGCTGAAGAAGCTCGCCGAATCGGCGCCGGGCTCGCGCGTCTTCTGCCGCATCCTGATGACCTGCGAAGGCGCCGAATGGCCGCTGTCACGCAAGTTCGGCTGCGAAATCGACATGGCGAAGGACCTTCTCGTCATGGCGCGCGACCTGGGCCTCGAACCCTATGGCGTGTCGTTCCATGTCGGCTCGCAACAGACCCAGCTTGAGCAATGGGACGTGGCGGTCGGCAAGACCGCCATGCTCTTCACCGCGCTGAACGAAGCCGGCGTCGACCTGAAGATGGTCAATATCGGTGGTGGCCTGCCGGCCAAGTATCGCAGCGAAGTGGCGGGCGTGAACGACTATGCCAACGCCATCATGCGCGCGATGACCGACCATTTCGGCAACAACCTGCCGAAGATGATCATCGAGCCGGGCCGTTCGATGGTCGGCGATGCCGGCGTCATCGAAGCCGAAGTCGTGCTGATCTCGAAGAAGTCCAAGGACGAAGACGTCCGTTGGGTCTATCTCGACATCGGCAAGTTCGGCGGCCTGATCGAGACGCTGGACGAGTCGATCAAGTACCGCATCCAGGTGCCGGAGCGGAATGGTCCGTCCGCGCCCGTGATCCTGGCCGGCCCGACCTGTGACTCGGCCGACATCCTGTATGAGAAGACCAAGTACCGCCTGCCGCTCTCGCTGAAGGTCGGCGACAAGGTCCGCATCCTTGCGACCGGCGCGTACACGACGACCTACGCGGCGGTGAACTTCAACGGCTTCCAGCCGCTCGAAGCCGTCTACATCTGATCGTCTTTCGGCGCGCGCCCGGCAATAAATGCCGGGCGCGGTCTGCCGCTCCGGCATGCAGCCGGCGCGGAAACTCTGCCGGCCGCTGAGGATGGCGTTGCGAAACGCCTGCGCCATCAGCACCGGATCGGCGGCCTGCGCCACCGCGGTGTTGAGCAGCACGCCGTCGTAGCCGAGCTCCAGCGCCT
>CAZNZI010000655.1:0-2519 GCA_964577475.1 uncultured Rhodospirillaceae bacterium | reverse complement strand
CCGTCCATCTCGGGCATGCGCATGTCGAGCAGGATCACGTCGTAGCGCGTGCGCAGCGCCATCGCCAGGCCGTCGCGCGAACTGGTGGTGGAATCGACCGACAGATAGCCGTCGCCCAGCAAGGTCTCGGCCAGGATTTCGACATTGGCCGGCATGTCGTCGACGATCAGGATCTTCGCTGCCCGGAGATCCTGGTCAGGCGTTCTCACGGCGCTCTCCCAGCAACCCGTCGATCGCGCTCATGAACTCGGCGACGTTGATCGGCTTGGTCAGGTAGTGCAGGAAGCCTTCGGCCTTGCCGCGCTGGATGTCGCGCGGCGCCGCGGCGGCGGAGAGCGCGATCACCGGGATACCAGCGGTTGCCGGCACGCGCTTCAGTTCGCGCAATATCTCGAATCCGTTCATGCCGGGCAGGTTGATGTCGAGCACGATGACATCGGGGCGGTGCGCCTTGGCCAGCGCGATGCCGGTGCCGCCGTCGGCCGCCGTCAGCAGTTTCATGCTGGGCAAGGTGTCGATCAGCTCCTGCATCAGCGTGATGTTCGACGGATTGTCCTCGACATAGAGCAGGGTGTACTGGCCGTCCTGGTGCTGCCACGCGGGGGTGGGTTTCCCTGCCTCCTCGACGAAGCCGGCCTCCTGCGCACCGGGCCGCTCCATGGCCGGCGCGACGGGGATCTCGACCGTGAAGATCGAGCCTTGGCCTTGCACGCTGTGGACCGAGAGCTTGCCGTCCATCAGATGGATCAGCCGCTGGGCGATCGTAAGGCCGATGCCGCTACCTTCGATCACGCCGTTCTCGGCGCCGAGACGGTTGAAGGGCTGGAACATCTCCGCCTGGAGGTGCTGGGCGATGCCGATGCCGGTATCGGCCATCGACAGGCGCACCGCGCGCGGCTCGATCAATTCGGCGCGCAGGGTCGCGGTGCCGCCCGGCCGGTTGTATTTGATCGCGTTGGTGCCGAGATTGATCAGCACCTGGGCGATGCGGATGCGGTCGGCGCGCACCGGCGGGATGTCGTCGCCGATCTCGACCTGAAACGCGACCTCCATCGACTCGGCCATCGGCGCCAATGTCGCCCGCACCTGCTCGAAAACCGGCGCGAGGGGCACGCGCTCCAGCGAGATGCGCAGGGTGCCGGCCTCGATCTTGCTGAGGTCGAGGACCTCCTCGATCAGGGCCAGGAGATGATTGCCGCTTTTGGTGATCTGGCCGACCTGGCGGGCCTGGCGTTCGGTCAGCGGCTCCTTGGCGTTGATCTCGAGCAACTGCGCGAAACCCAGAACCGCATTGAGCGGGGTCCGCAATTCGTGGCTGACGCTGGCCAGGAAATCGGTCTTGGCCTGATTGGCCGACTCGGCGCGTTCCTTCTCGGACTCGGCGCGGGAACGGGCCGATTCCAGTTCGGATGCGGCCACGATCAGGCGCTGATTGGCTTCGGCCAGTTCCTTGGTGCGTTCGCGCACGCGGTGTTCGAGCGCCGCCTGGGCCAGCCGCAAACGCTCCTCCGCCGCCTTGCGCTCGGCCACCTCGGCCTGAAGTTCGGCATTGGCGACCCGCAGCTTTTGCGCGTCGGATGCTGTGCGCGCTTCGAAGCGCCGGTCGGCCAGCACCGAGACCAGGCCGATGCAGAGGAGGCCAATGGTCGCCGCGGTCACGGCGACGGCCAGGACGGGGCGGTCGACGGATCCCGGATCGGATACCATCGCCGCTTCCGGTTCGATCAGCATACCGGACATGCCGGTGTAATGCATGCCGCAGATGGCGGCGGCCATGACCAGCGCGGCCAGCGACTTCTGCCAGGTCGTGATCCAGTTGAACGCGAGCCAGAGGGCCGTCGTCGCGGCCACCACGGCGATCACCAGCGACGCGAAGACGATCAGGGGGTCGTAGTGGACGTGGGCCGGCATGCGCATCGCGGCCATGCCGGAATAGTGCATCGCGGTCACGCCGATGCCGACGATGACGCCCGCCGCGATCAGATGCCGTGTCGAATTGTGGTTGCGGCCGACGATGAAGAAGCCGATGCCGGTGAAGACCGTGGCGACGATCTCCGACAGAACCGTTGCGCCGACGTCGAAGGTCACGGGCAAGCCGACCTGGAAGGCCAGCATGGCGATGAAGTGCATCGACCAGATGCCGCCGCCCAAGGACGCCGCGGCGGCGACCAGCCAGAACCGCTTGGCCTTGCCGGCGGACTTCTCGAAGCGCTCGGCCATATCGAGCGCCGCAAAGGAGGCGAGTGCGGCCAGCACGTAAGACAGGACCACGAGGGCCCAGCTGTGACCGTATTCGATGTACGGCCCGCCGGTCATGGCTGCCTCCCGGATGCGGCCGGCGGGGGCGCGGTGCCGCCGAAGCAGCCCCAGGCGCTGTCGATGCCGATCAGGCTCCAGGCGCCGGCGCGATAGAGGCTAGCCAGGGCGTGCGCATCGTCGGCGGAGACGATCACCACGTTCAGCCAGCCGCTGTCGCCGAGGAAATGGATGCCGTCCTGCGCCGCGGCCTGCACCGCCAC
>CAZNZI010000654.1:0-3030 GCA_964577475.1 uncultured Rhodospirillaceae bacterium | reverse complement strand
AATCCCGACGCCGTGTTGCGCGGCTCGCGCATCTGGCAGGGCGAATGGCGCGAACAGCGCGCCGCCGCCTATAAGAGCAAGCCGGAGGAGCTGGAGGAAATCTACCGCCAGCGCAGCCTGTTAAAGCGCGGCGTCTATCCCGAGGACATCGCGGAAGCGGTCGCCTTCTTCGCCTCCGAGGAACGTTCGGCTAAGTCGACCGGCAATATCCTCAATGTCGATGCCGGCCACGCGCCGTCCTTCTCGCGGTAACCGCCGGTGACCGCCCTCGCCCCGCGCTTCGAAGACGGACGGGCCTTCGTGGTCGCGGGACTCGGCGGCCGCTACGACCAGACGAGCAACAAAGACATCCCGGCTCTGTGGCAGCGTTTCGGCCCCAATTGGTTCGGCAAAGTGCCGGGCCAAGTTGACAAGCGGAGCTACGGCGTCTGCTACAATATGGATGGCAACGGCGAATTTGATTATCTCGCGGCCGTCGAGGTTCCGTCCGACGCAGGACTGCCCGTCGAGCTGACCCATCTGCGCATCGCGCCCGCCCATTACGCGGTCTTTTCCCATACCGAGCACATCTCGGCGATCGGCCAGACTTGGATGGGCATTTTCAACGACTGGCTGCCCAAATCGGGACACCAGATCGCGCGGACGCCCCAATTCGAGCTGTATAGCGAGACCTTCAACCCGCAAAATGCGGTCGGCGGCGTCGAAATCTGGATTCCGCTCAAACCATAGATCATCGCCTTAAGGAGGCGGCCATCATGGACACCACACGGACCATCGAGACCAAGATCGACCCCAACCTGATCGCTAAGGCCAATGCAAAGCGTGCCGCCGATCTGGAGCACGATTACGCGGCGCTGGGCAAGCAGCTTGCCCGCAGCGGGATCGATATCGAGAAGATCACCGATGCGGTGGCGCGATTCGGCGTGGCCATCCCCTCCTGGGGTGTCGGCACCGGCGGCACGCGCTTCGGCCGTTTCCCCGCCAAGGGTGAGCCGCGCCATGTCTTCGACAAGCTCGAGGACTGCGCCGTCATCCATCAATTGACCGGTGCGACCCCGACCGTCTCGCTCCACTTCCCCTGGGACGAACCCGACGATGTGGCCGCCCTGCGCGCCCGCGGCGAGACCCTCGGCCTCGGCTTCGCCGCCGTCAACTCGAACACCTTCCAGGACCAGAAGAGCCAGAAGCTCTCCTATAAGTTCGGCAGCCTCTCTCATACCGACGCCGCCGTGCGGCAGCAGGCAATCGAGCACAACCTGCACTGCGTCGAACTGGGCAAGAAGCTCGGCGCCGAGGAGATCACGGTGTGGATCGCCGACGGCTCGAACTTCCCCGGCCAGCAGCACACCTCGCGCGCCTTCGAGCGCTATATCGAGGCGCTGGGCAAGATCCGCGACGGCATGCCGAAGACCTGGCGCATGATGATCGAGCACAAGATCGCCGAACCTGCTTTCTACGCAACCGTGCTGCAAGATTGGGGCAGTTCGCTGATGGCGGCCCAGGAACTCGGCCCGCAGGTGATGTGCCTGGTCGATCTCGGCCACCACGCGCCCAACGTCAATATCGAGATGATCGTCGCGCGCCTGATCCATGCGAACAAGCTGGGCGGCTTCCATTTCAACGATTCGCGCTATGGCGACGACGATCTCGATGCCGGGTCGATCAACCCCTATCGCCTCTTTCTCGTGTTCAACGAGCTGATCGATGCGGAATGGCGCAAGGTAAAGACCAAGCTGTCGCATATGCTCGACCAGTCGCACAATGTGACCGACCCTATAGAGAGCCTGATGCTGAGCGCCGTCGAGCTGCAGCGCGCCTATGCCCAGGCCCTGCTCGTCGATCGCGAAGGTCTCGACAAGTACCAGACCGCCAACGATGCGCTGATGGCCACCCAGACGCTGAAGAAGGCCTATACCGCCGATGTGAACCCCATCCTGGCCATGGCGCGCAGCCGCAAGGGTGCGGCGATCGATCCGGTGGCGGCGTTCCGCGAGTCGGGTTATCGGGCTGCGGTCGCGGCACAACGGCCGGCGGTCAGCGCCTCGGGCGGCGGGATCGTCTGAGCGACCTCATTGAGGGCTTCGCCGCAGCGGCAAAAGCGGTACGTCGCCCGGCGCATTCTGTAGCGCCGCCTGGATCAGTGTTGCCGGAATCGTGACCGTATTTGATTCGTATCCGAGCTTGCGGTACGCGCCCCCGACAAGTTTGAAACAAATATCCTCAGCCTTCTCGCGCAGATTGAACGATTCCAGCGGCGGGCTGGAAGGCCGGTCGCTTTCGTCATCCGCGGCACGCACAAACACATGATATGAAAGAATAGTCGTTCCATTCGACGCAGGCAGCTTTATTGGCTCGGCATTTGTCGGTGACGGCATCACTGCCCCATTCGAGTAAACATACGGCGTGCCTACCAACGTGTGTGCCTTGGGACGATTGCAAAAGAAGATTTCGTTCCCCAGGTTGTCCCCGTAATTCACCTTTGACAGATCCGCGTGACTAGTGAATTCAACCTTGAGCAACACGTAGTGCGGCGGCACGCGTCCAGGCGTGTCGTTCTTTGCGAGCGACGCATCATTCTCAAGCGCCAGATTACCGGCCATTCGAGCGACTAGTAGAGCGTCGCCTCGCCTCGCGAGTTCGACTTGGTCATGCGCATCTACGGCAGTGACGGATGATAACGTCACATCGTGGATCGTTAAGGATGCGCATCCGGCAACGAAGACGGGCAGAACAACCAGCGCGGCCAACCATCTCATCGAAATGCTCCGTCAACGGGCCTAGCGCTTGATCCCGACCGCGCACCAATAGGGTGCGTTCGGAGAGAATCGAATCTCGTCGAGGCCGGCGGCTCGCATCATCGCTTCCATCTGCGCTTTGGTGAAGCGCTGCTCAAGCCGCGTGCCGAAGCGGTCGAGCGCGTCGTTGCGCATCACATAGAAGGTGCGATGGCGATAGGCGCCCAGCGGGATAGCGTCACCGGCGCCGCCCAGTGCCTCTGCCAGCAAGGCCAACCGCGCCAGCGGCCAGTAG
>CAZNZI010000653.1:0-10882 GCA_964577475.1 uncultured Rhodospirillaceae bacterium | reverse complement strand
GAAGGTCGCGCCCTCTTTCGCGAACAGGCGCTCGAACTGCCGGATGACGGCTTTGGTGCCCTGATGGTCAGGCGCCACGCCGTAGCGCACGAGCCCGAAAGGCACCGGCAGCCGATCGATCAAGTCCACCACCAACCCAGGCTGAGCTTTCAGAAGTGCCTGCGCCAGATAGCAGCCCGCAGGACCGGTACCGACAATGGCTACCGAACGGATCATGCCTCTCCTGCAACAACGCCGGCCCAAGGGAGCGGCGCGCCTGAGAGATCGACATAAAACGACTTCTGGGCCATGTAGGCGTGAAGTCCCTGACGGCCCTTTTCGCGGCCCACGCCGCTCGCCTTCTCGCCGCCGAACGGTGTGGAGATCGAGAACTGCTTGTAGGTGTTGACCCAGATCGTGCCCGACCGGATCGCCTTGCCGACACGCCAGCTCTTGGGGAAATCCCCAGTCCAAATACCGCAGGCTAGACCATAGTCGTTGTCGTTGGACTGGGCGATGACATCGGCCTCGTCCTCGAAGGGAAGAACCACCAGAACCGGGCCAAAAACTTCCTCGCGGCAGATGCGCGCCCGATTGTCCGCACCGGCGAAGATGGTGGGAAGGTAATAGGCGCCGGACGCATATTCGGTTCCATCCGGGGCCGAGCCGCCGCACAAAAGCTGGGCGCCATCCGCGAGCGCGCCCTTCACATGCGCTTCGATACTGGTGCGGTGGTCGAAATGGACCAAGGGCGCCACCTGTGTGGCGGCTTCGAACGGATGGCCGACCTTTAGGCGTTTGGTGGCCACGACCAGCCGCTCCACGAAGCGGTCATAGATCGAACGCTGAACGAAAAGTCGTGCGCCCGCGATACAGCTCTGGCCGGTGGAGGAGAAGATGCCGAACAGGACGCCGGCGATCGCCTGGTCGATATCCGCATCAGCAAAGACGATGGTCGGCGATTTGCCCCCGAGTTCCAGCGACACCGGCATCAGCTTTTGGGCTGCTTTGATGGCCAACGCCCGGCCGGTTTCCGTGCCACCGGTGAAACTGACTTTGGCGATGTCGGGATGCTCCACCAGCAGATTGCCGATTTCGCGGCCCGCGCCGGGCAGCACCGAGAAAAGGCCGCGCGGCACGCCAGCAGCCTCGACGATGCGTGCCAATTCAAGCGAGACGAGCGGCGACCAGGAGGCTGGCTTGAGCAGCACGGCGTTACCTGCCGCCAACGCCGGCGCGACCTTCTGCGCATCCGAGGCGATCGGCGAATTCCACGGCGTGATAGCGGCGACCAGGCCGAGCGGTTCGTGGACCGACATCGTCATCGCCTCGCCGCGCTGGGTTGTCAGCGTCTCGTCCGAGGTTTCGAGCACTGCGCCGAAATAGCGGAAGGTGCCGGCCGCCGACGCGGCGAGCGCCGCCGTCTCCTTCAGGGTCTTGCCGGTATCGCGGCTCTGGATCTCCGAAATCCGCTGGGCATTGGTTTCGATACCATCTGCGATCCGGTAGAGAATGCGGGCGCGCTCATGGGATTTGAGGCGCCGCCAAGCCGGATCGGACTGCGCTTTCTTCGCACGCTCGATCGCACGCTCACCATCGGCAATCGATGCGCCGCGCAAGACGCGATTGATCGATCCGTCGGCCGGAAAGATCGAGGTGATCTCGGCGCCCGATCCTTTTTCCCACTCGCCGCCGACGAACAGCTTGCCTTCGGGCAGTTCGATCATGGCTCGATCCCTTAGATCGCTCGAGCGCTGACGCGATTGCGGATCTCGCGCAGCACGCTGAAGATGGTCGAGGCCGACGTCTTGACGTTGCCGGCCGAGGCACGGTTCTCGATGCGGATCGAGTAGGTCGCGAGCGGCGACGTCACCCGATATTCGTGGATATTGCCCGGCGCCGCGGGATCGGCCACCAGTTCCACCTGGGTCGCCTCGAATCCTGCGCCCGCGAGCGCCAGCGTTGCTGCGACATTGGCATTCTTCGGATATTCACGCGCCGCACGACGCGCATCGCCCGTAAAAAAGGTCGTGGCGGTTTTGAGGCCGTTGAGATCGAGGATTTCGGCTGCCGGCGTTCCAGTCCAGGCCTTCGGCGGCTTGGTTCCACGGTAGGAGACTTCGCAACCACCCGCGGCCGAGACGGCAGATAGGAGATCGATCCCGCCTACCGCCCCCGCCGGCAGGATGAAGCGGGTATTGCCCTTCTCCGCCGCCGCGTGCAGCGCCTCTTCCAGCTTGCGATCGGCCAGCGCGCCCACCGACACGACGACGACCTCGATACCGGCCTCGAGCAGTGTGGGGACGAATGCGATGGCTGCCTGATGCCCGGCGCATTCGACCACCAGATCAGGATGTGCGGCCAGAAGCCCGCCGATCCCTATTACGACCTCAGTCGCCATCGACGAGCCTTTGCAGGTTTCGCCGAGCACCGTGTGCGTCTCGCTTTCCTCCTGCGGCAGGCAGAGGACAGTCAAATGCTCGAGCTTCGGCAAGCGCGCTTCGACCAACTGCTCCACAAGAGAGCGGCCGATATTCCCGTAACCGATCAATCCAAGACGCATAGTCTTTAACCCTTGTTGCCGGCGGCGCCCGCGGGGGGGCCGGCAAAAGCCTCCGCGAAGGGACCGATCGCGCACATGTCGATTTCGATCAGGCTCGGTCCATCCGCCGCGATCGCCTTGTCCAACGCGCCACGGAATTGTCCGACATCGTCGATGCGCTGGTGGCGCAAACCGATCGACGCGCAGAAAGTGGCGAAATCGGGCGTGGCCAGAGTCGAGTAGTGCCGGCGGCTGCCGTATTGCGCGTCTTGGATGTTCTGGATCACGCCATAGGCCTTGTCGTTCATCAGCACATAGACCAGCGGCGCCTTCTCCTCGACGGCCGTGATCAGCTCGGCTAGCCCCAACTGCGTGCCGCCGTCACCCAGCAGCGTGATCGTCTTGGCGCCAGGCGAGGCAAGAGCCGCGCCGATGCCCATTGCGACGCCTTGGCCGATGCCGCCGCCCAGCGCGTGCACACCCAGCCGGGGTTCGGCGATGCGCACATAGCGGTTGCCGAAGGTCGAGTTGGAGATCGTGACATCGCGCACCCAAGGATGCTTGCCGGACGGCACCACCTCGCCGAGAACATCGGCCACGATGCTGTAAGGCCCCATCGCATCGCGAATGCGGCCCTCGGATTGCGCCCGAGCACGGCCGATGTCGGATGCGAGATTGGGATCCGTATCCAGCTTCTCCGGCAAACGCTGCAAGAGCCGGTGCAGCGTATCGGCGGCGTCGCCATGGGCGAAAACATCGACGGGATAGTTGCGCCCGCCCTGCCCGGCGTCGGCATCGATCTGCAGCAGCGGCCGGGGCAATTGCATCTTGTTGTTGCGCGTCTCATTGCCGCGCAGACGCGACCCGACCACGATCATCAGATCGCAGGACTTGTAAAGCTCGCCGGCTTCGGGCGTCATATTGAAGGCGCCGAGGTTGGCTGCCGAGGCCTCGGACACCACCGCACGGCCATTGGTGGATGATACCGCTCCGAAGCCGCGTCGGACCAATTCCGTCGCGGCCTCCCCCGCCTCGCGTGCCCCGCCGCCGAGCCAAAGCAGCGGACGCCGGGCCTGACGGACCAAAGCCGCCATTTCATCGATGGCGGAATCGGGCGCGATGGGCCGGACCGATTGGGGCCGGTGGATCGTGCGCACAGCGCGGACCGTTTTCCGCTGGACGTCGACGGGGATTTCCAGGCTCACCGGTCCCGCTGGCGCTGACAGAGCGGCTGAAACGGCCGCGGTCATCGTGCCGATGGCGCCGTTGGCGTCCCAGACGCGGTAGACCGCCTTCGAGACCCCGCGCAGCATCTCCGGTTGGCGCGGCACGTCATGGATGGCGGCACGGTCCCTGTCCGCGAACTCAAGGTCGACCTGCGAGGTGAGGTGCAGCACGCGCGACCCGGCAGTGAGGGCTTCGGCCTGCGCACCGGCGGCATTGCCGGCGGCGGTTCCGGTCGAGGTGATGCAGACGCCAAGCCCGCCGGTCACGCGGGCGAATGCATCGGCCATGTTCATTGCACCGGCTTCGCCGCGCGCGGGCACGAAGCGGATACGTTCCTGCCGGGCGATCGCATCGAGGATCGGCATATTGTGAATCGAGATCACGCCGAAAACGGTCGTGATGCCGATCTCCGCCAAATAGCGGGCAACGAAGTCGCCGACCGTCTCTGCATCCGCGGTGGTTTCGATCTTCATAGACTCGTCCTTAAATATGCCGGGCCAAGCCGCCCGAAACCTCGAGATGGGCGCCGGTGATGTAGCTTGCCGCCGGCGACCCCAGGAACGCGATGGCCGCCGCCGCTTCGGCGGGAGAGCCCAAACGGCCAAGCGGTATGCCCTTTGTCTTGGCCAGCGTGCCGTACCACTGTTCCCTGGTCTGGCCCTGGTCCGGCCGCTCCGCAAAGCGGCGCTGCCACTGACCCGAGTCGACCAGTCCGATGAGGATTGAATTGACACGCACATCCGGCGCGAATTCGACCGAAAGCGACTTGATCAAATTCTGGACACCGGCGCGCGCCGAGGAAGTGGACACCATGTGGGGTTCCGGCTGATAGGCCAGCAGGGAGTTGACGACCACGATGGAGCCCTTGGCCGCCCGCAACAGCGGCAGAAAGGCGCGGATCGGATGGATCTGGCTGAATAGCTTCAGATCGTACTCGGCGCGCCAAGCGTCATCAGTGGTGCTTTCGAAAGTCGACTGCCGGCCCTGTCCCGCATTGTTGACCAGGAGATCGCAGCGGCCGAAGCGCTGCTTCACTTCGGCGGCCAAGCCATTCACGGCCTCGGCATCGAGCACCGAAAGAGGCTTGGCCAGAACATTGCCCGCACCATGGTCCTTGGCCAGGGTCGCAGCCACGGCGCTGAGCCGGTCTTCCGTGCGCGCACACAACGCGACCTTCGCGCCGGATTGCAGCAGCATCTGCACCGTCGCCAGGCCGATGCCCGACGACCCGCCCGTGACGACCGCCACCTTACCGGCATAACCGTAGTCCATCACGCCACCGTCGTCTGGCGCGCGAGTTCGGGAAAGCCCGGATCGGGGCGGCCCGCCATCACGGCGCGCTGCGCTGGTGTGGGCGGCCCGGCCGTCATCCAGCGATCCATAGCCTCGGGCTTGTCGCGCGGCCACACCTGCGGCTGGTGTGTCGCCTCGTTGATCTGCTGGAGTTCCGACGTGTATTCGATGACAAAGCCGGACGGCGAAACAAAATAGGCGAACGGGTTGTTGCCCGGCCCATGCCGTCCAGGTCCCCAGGTTGGCGCGTGGCCCTTGCCTTTCATCCGGCCGATGCCGCGCATGTATTCGTCGATCGTGGCCATTTCGAATGCGACATGATTGACGCTCGCGTAATTGGCACGGACGAAGGCGATCGAATGATGATCCGACGTACAGCGCAGGAAGACCATCTGGTCGGCCGAGTAGTCGGAAACGCGAAAGCCGAGGACCCGCTCATAGAATGCCTGCCGGTCTTCCATATCCGGCGTGTTCAGCACAACGTGGCTGATCTTCCGCGGCTTCGCCCACTCCGGCTGCTCGTCGAGGCGCAACGCTTCGGTCCGGAATCGCAGGCGGCGATGGTCGGGGTCGAGCATCTCGAAACCATAGCCGCCCGCGAAGTCGTCGAACGGCGCCGGTTTCCCCAATACGATTCCGCCGCGTTCACCGACCTGCTTATAGAGAGCGTCGGTGCCGGCGCGATCAGCCATCGCAAAATGCAGATACTCGATTCCGAAGACCGAATCGTCCTTGAGTCCGTAAAGAAACGGTTCGCTGCCCGTCCCGCGCAGCAGCACGGTGCCCTCTTCCGTGTGCGCGATGTTGAGTCCCCAGGCGTCCACATAGAACGGCGCCGGCTGGGTCAGGCCGGGACCGCGCATCATGATGCCGCGCAAGCCTCCAATCCGGACGGAATCGGGCATGGCTATTCTCTCCTTCCCTTCTTTCACCCGACCGTCTCGACCAACACGCCGAGCGCGGCCGCAAATGCCGCCGGTGCCTGCAAATAGAGCGCATGCCCGGTGTCGGGTACGAGAGTGAGCGAACCGCGCCGCTCGGGACGAAGGGCGGCATGGGCGCGTTGCGCCGATTCGGGCGGCGTCACCAGATCCTCGGATCCGACGATGACGTCAGTCGGCACCTGCAGGCGCTCGGCATCATCGAGCAGCCGTCCGGAAGCCAGCATGCGCGCTGCAGGCTCATAACCGTTGCGATGGACGAGCGACATCGCCTCGCGCACCCGTTCGACGATCTCGGGATTGCGTTCGGGATCGTGGACCAGCCGTGCTGCACGCGCCTTGGCAAAGGCCTCCGGTCCCATTTTGGCAAGGTCATCGATCCGCGCCTGACTGGCCGGGCTGAGGGCGCCACCACGCGGCACGCCGTGACCGAGCGCCGGCGAACTCAGGAGCAGCCGGACGACCCGGTCGCCATGCGCGGCCGCAAAGGCCGCCCCCATGAGACAGCCCAGCGAGTGCCCGACGAGAATCACGCGATCGAGATCCCGACTGTCGAGGAACCGCCGCAGGGCCGTGGCGTAGTCCAGGGCAAGCGGCCATTCGGCATCCAACCGCTGCGAACGGCCATAGCCAGGTGCGTTCCACGCGATCACCCGCCAGTGAGACGGCAGATGATCGAGCAACGGCATGAAGGCCGCCCCGTTGGAGCCGATGCCGTGCAACAGAACGAAGGTCGGCCCCGAACGTCCCGGGCGTTCCAGATATTCTATGCCGGCCGAAAATTGTTCGCGCAGGGTCATTGCGGCCTCAGGTGAAAACGAAGCCGTTATTCACGGGTAGAACTTGACCGGTCAGCGCCAGGGCGCCTTCGCTAAGGAGGAAGGCGATCACGTCTGTAATGTCCTCGGGCGCGTGGGGTCCCGGCACGGCGCGCCCTTCCGCATACAGTCGGTGCCGGGCCTCGGGGACGTATTCGGTGGACGCTGTCGTCAGGATGCCCGGTGCCACGGCCGCCACGCCCACGCGATCGGGTCCCAACTCGCGCGCCAACGAGCGCGTCATCGCCATGACCGCGCCTTTGCTTGCGATATAGGACAGGAGCTTGGGCGCGCCCCACAAGGCCGTGTCAGAAGCGATGTTGACGACGCGGCCGGATCCCGAGGCTCGCAGTAGCTTGGCCATCGCACGAACCATCAGCCAGGTACCACGCACATTGACATCCATCACCCTGTCCCAGGTTCCGATATCGATGTCTTCGAAACCGATCCCGCCAATCCCGGTGGCGATAGCGCCGTTATTGACCAGTCCGTGCAGAACGCCGGGCTTCCGTCCGATCGTCTGCCCGAGAGCCTCGATCGAAGCGGGATCGGCCAAGTCGACCTTGTGAAAATCGGCATTCAAGTCCTTGGCGACCGCACGCCCCTCGTCCTCCGCAAGGTCGGCCAGGATCAACCGGGCTTCGTGCGCCGCGAGACCGCGCGCGATCGCCGCACCAAGTCCGCGTGCCGCGCCCGTCACAAGAATGGTGCGCCCGGCGAGGCTCATTCGGCCGCCGATTGCTTCTGGGCAAGCTCGGCCTCGACCTGGCTTTTGGCCGCACGGGCGAGCAACTGGCGGAGACGCGAGACGCCGATGTCATGCTGGTACAGCATTTCCCGCTCGCGCGCGTTGTCCGGCATCCCTTCGAGCAAGACACGATCCTGCTCGAGCACGTTCCAATGCCGCTCCTCGATTTTCGCACGATAGAGGAACCGCCAGCTGTCGCGCGCCAGGTCCTGCACTTCGCGCATGCGCCAGAAGAACACGCGGCAAGTCGTCTCATCCACCGGCTGCACGGTGCCGACAATGCGCATATGTCCGCCGGGACCGGCCGCCGGTGGATAGGGAATGTCGAGGAAACAGAACAGCGAGCCCGGACGGAATTCGAATTCGGTCCAGTCGAAGTTGAGGCCGATCTGGCCTTCGCGGCTGATGCGGAAGCCGTGATCGGTCTTGTCGATCTTCATCACGTCTTGTTTGCGGCCATAGGCCAGCGTGAAGCTTTCGGCATGCAGATAGGTGCCGTGCATCGGATCGGCGAGATTGTCGAGCGCGTAGCGGTAATTCGCGTTCCAGAGGCTGGTGCAGAGAAAGCCAGTCCAGCTCGCGGTGGTCAGTTCCTTCGGCAGCACCAGCGGCGGCGCCTTCGGCTGTTCGGCCGACGGGATATAGACGAAGACCGCGTCGTTCGATTCGGTGATCTCGAAAGACTTGACCGCCTTGCGCCCTTCCATGGCGCATTCGGCCATCGCCGGCACGCGCACGACCACGCCCTCGCCGTTGACCATCACGCCATGGTAACGGCAACCGAGATTGCCCTCATGAACTTGACCGAAGGACAGAGGTGCCCCGCGATGCGGACAGAAATCCTCGACGCAGCGCAGCTTGCCGTCCTGGTCGCGCCACACGACCAGCTTCTGGCCCAGCACGCGCACCGGGTGCGGCGACGTCGCCTTCACCTCCACGGATTTGGCGACCGCATACCACTGACCGAGGAGACCCTCATTCACCCTTTTCTCGATCAGGGCCTTCATGTCGATTGCAGTCATTGCCGTCTCCACCTGTTGGACGTGCGGGTCACGGTTTCCGCGCGCTTACGCGCCATAGCCCTTGGACTTGTAGAGCGCGTCGAACTCGGCATTGGTCGCAGCCAGTTCATCCGCCAGCAACGCGCGCGTCCAATCAGTCCGTCCGGACCGGGGCGCCACCACGCCGCGTTCGGCAAGCTGCCGCGCCACCGCGTCAAAATCGTGCTCTCCCGCGCCATAGATTTCCATCATCGCCTCGGCCAGCGCGCGCTCCCGTTCGTCGAGCGCGCGACCGCGACTTTGGTGCGCGAGCGGCGGCAGAGTACTGTCGCGCAAACCTCGTGAGAGACGGTCTTTGAATACGTCCATGGGCGTCCTCAGAATTGTTCAATATTGAACATAATGTTCATATAAGAGTGCTTTAGCGCGCAGACCCTGTCAACAAATCGAGCGTTTCTCTAGACCTTCAAGCCTCAGGAATCACGCCGGGCGGCAGTCCTTCGCAGTATTCGGCAATCTTTCCCGCTGTGGTGACCCAGACGCTTTCCTTGGTCTTGGGGTGAGACAGGCAGTGGGCGATCGCATCGCGCAACGGCTTCAGCCGGAAGGGCTGGCCGCAGATGAACGGATGGAGCGACACCGACATCACGAGCGGCTGATGATCGCTCTGACGGATCATCTCGTCGAACTGATCGACGATCATGTCGGCGAATTCCCTTCCGCTGTGATCGCGGATGACATTGGTGCCGAGATCGTTGAGCTCCATCGGGTAAGGAACCGACAGCAGTCGCCCTGCACGGGTCTTCATCCAGATCGGCTGATCGTCGACGGGCCAGCCCAGCGAATAGCTATAGCCGGCCTCGACTAGCAGATCGGGCGTCACCCGCGTCTCGACCGCACCCGGCCCCATCCACCCGCCGGGATGAGCGCTGAACTTCTTGGTCAGCACCTCAGTCGCCTCGGCAATGATCCGCGCCTCGTCGTGCTCCCAGATATTCGATAGGAATTCGGCGTTCGACCGGCCATGCCCACAGATGTCATCGCCGCGCTCGATGATCTTGGCGACGATATCGGGATAGTTTTCGCAGACCACGCTGTTGATGAGCACCGTAGACGGCAGGCCGAATTCCTTCAGCATCTCGAACAGGCGCCAAACGCCGACACGGAGCCCGTAATCGCGCCAGGCGTAGTTGCGCTGGGTTTGCAGCGCCGCGACGCCGGAGTGTGGATCGACGCCGAAGCCGGCCATGAAAGCGAACTGCTCGATATTGAGCGCGATATAGAAAGCAAGCTTCTTGCCGTCGGGCCAGGTGTAGACCGGCCGCTTCTCGATCGGCGAATACGGATAGCGGTTATGGCCTGGCAGTTTCAGCATGCGAGTCCCCTTATCC
Source organism: uncultured Rhodospirillaceae bacterium (assembly GCA_964577475.1). GTDB lineage: Bacteria > Pseudomonadota > Alphaproteobacteria > Rhodospirillales > Magnetospirillaceae > JASHSH01. Next base: position 942 of record CAZNZI010000653.1, on the reverse strand, counting down.
TCTTCATTTCAGCGTGTCTGGTTCTCACGTTCTGACCATTCCACCCGCGCCGCGCGCCCGTCCCAGGCTGCGCGAGAGGCCGACGGCCAGCAGCAGCGCACCGCCGTCGAACAACTGTTCGACGAAGGGTGGTACGCCGCACAGGGTCAGGCCGCTGACCGCGACCGCGACAAAGAATACGCCCAGAATGGTGCCGATGATGTTGAACCGGCCCGGCTGGATCGTCGTGGCGCCCAGATAGACCGCCGCGAGGCCGGGCAGCAGCAATCCCGGGCCTTCCAGCGGATTCGCACCGCCCGAACGCGCGGTCAACAGCACGCCGGTCAAGCCGGCCAATGTTCCCGTCACCGCGAAAACAGCAAAGATCAATCGGCGGTCGGGCAGCCCCACCAGGCGCGCGGCTGACCGGTTGCTGCCGATCATGCGGACATAGCGGCCGAACGGCGTCTTCTCGATCAGGTACCAGGACAGGACGATCATGAAGACCATCAGGAAGCTGATGCGCGGGATGCCCAGCCACTGCAATGAACCGAAATCCGTCAGCGCCGAGGAGATCCCGGTATTGATCTCAAGACCCTTCGTGTACCACTGCACGAAACCGGCGATCAGCGTCATGCCGCCCAGGGTCACGATGATCGAATCGAGGCCGATGATCGCGATGAGGTAGCCGTTGACCATGCCGACGATCAAACCGAGAGCCAGCGCGACCACGATCGCCACAATCAACGGCAGGTGAAAGTCGGACATCGTCGCGGCGGTTGCCACACAGCAGAGCCCCGCGATCGACGCGACGCTGAGATCGAGCTGCCCGACCATCAGCGGCAGGGTGAAAGCGATGGCGATGATGCACAGCGTGGCTTCGCCGCCGAGGATGTTTGTCAGATTAGCGTGCGTGAGGAATATCGGCGCGCTCAGCGGGATCAGGCTGAAGACGACAATCAC
>CAZNZI010000652.1:0-6822 GCA_964577475.1 uncultured Rhodospirillaceae bacterium | reverse complement strand
AATGCGTCGTTGCGCGGCGCCCGTTCAGCAGGCCCGCATGCCCCAGCAGAAAGGCGCCTGTGCAGACGGACCCAACGCGGCGAACATGCCGGGATTCCCGAACGATCCACTGCACAAGATCGGGATGATTCTCATATCTCTTGATACCGGGGCTTCCTGCGATAAGCAGCGTGTCGAAGCCCTCAAGCGATGACTCGATCGTCATGTCGGGAAGAATGCGCGTACCGTTCAGCGCGGTTAGCGGATCGGATGACATTGCCACGATGCTCATCGAATAGGGGCGGGGGTCTCCGAGCAGGTTGTTCACCTCCGAGAAGACGTCCATCGGGCCGGCCAAATCCAACATTTGGACGCCGGGAATGGCCAGAATTGCAATCCGTGTTGGACTAACGGCCATTTTGCGTCACCGTCGAAAAGACCTTCTGTGCAACGCACCATCGTCCTTCGGTTTTCAGGAAGCACAGATAGTCGGTGAAAAAAAGCGGCGGGATTTGGCACTTGAGTTTGACGAAAGCGGTCGTTGGTGACGATTGATCAACCTGGAGGATTTCATCGTGCCGCTCCAGGCCGCGCGCCTTTGCCGAGGGACGGCTGCGAAGCGAGGCCAGCCAGGTATCGCGCGCGAGCACTTTCAATGCTCCGTTCTCTTCCCAGGTCAGAGAGCTTGTCGGATGAAACACCGATGCTATTTTCTCGGCGTCTCCTTCATAGAGCCCATCGAGGTAGGTTCCGGCCGCAGCTTCGATGGCTGTCCGATCATCATCCATCATATTCTCCGTCGCTACCGAATGCCGATCGAAGATCCGGAACTAGGTGCCAGCAGGCGTCCTAGCAATCAGATCGAGGTCACCGAACGCAGATTGTTGCAGTATTCCTTATCAAGTCCAATCCAGGGGAACGGCGCTGAGCCCCTCGTCAGGATCGACGGGTTTGTTCCGAGAATCGGGCCATTCGGCGGGCCTTATGGAGGCCCGCTCCGAATATAGATTTTTGGCCGTTGCCTTGAATTGGAATGCGAGTGAAAAAGCGGACAAAGATTGCGCAGATGCAGCCAGCATCTCGGAAGGTGAAAGGCCCGGCATGTCACCTATTCATCTCTCTGTGAGATTGCATTGGCTCACGGCCTCATAAGCCATGTGTTGGCTTGTATCCTTCCACCTCCATCACACCGCGCCATCACCTCTTCGGTCTGACTCCTGCCCCGATCGATCGGAGGGATTCGGCGCTGTCAGCCCCAGCCACCGGCACGCCCGATCCCAGAGCGGGTCGGGACCAGTCGGGCATCTTCCGCATTCTACCAGTTTCAGGATTTGCGGGCAGCCGGGGTCTCAGTTGGCCGACAGTGGCTTATAGGCCGTCGCGCGCACCATCAGAAGCTGGTGGGGATGCGGCAGTTCCTTGACGGCAACAGTCGTTCGGGCGGGCCCGGTCGCATCGAAGAATTCCGAATACACTTCGTTGAATGCAGTGTAATCGGCCATGTCGAGCATATAGGCATTGACCTCGACCAGATCGGTCAGGCTCGCGCCGATTTCGCTCAGCATGTCGCGGATGTTGTTGAAGACGGTCCGCGCCTGACGGCGCATGTCGAGCGTCACCGTCCCATCCGCGGCGATCATGGCGCCTTCAAACGTGTCATCGGTACGCCGGGCACTGGTGCCGGAGATGAAGACCAGATCGCCGACGCGCTTCAAGTGGGGGAAACTGCCGCGCGGCCGCGCCTTTTGCGAGAAGACGCGGCTTTCGGTGAAGAGCTTCCGCTCGATTTCGGTGGCGCGCAGTTGCAGTTCGATGCGGCAGGCGTCGAGAGCCGCGTCGTCCATCCGCGACACCGGCGCCGAGACCGCCAGCGCAGCCATCGCCTCGCCATGGGCATCGTGGATGGGAACGGCGACCGAGCGCAGCCCATCCTCAAGTTCTTCATCGTCGATGGCGTAGCCATCGTTGGCCGCGCGCGCGACGTGCTGGCGCAGTTGCACCGGATCGGTCAGGGTGTGCGCCGTGCGCGGCGTGATGTCGAGGTCGGCCAATACCTGATCGCGGGCGACCGTCGGCAAGCCTGCGAGCAGGACCTTGCCCACCGCCGAGCAGTGCAGCGGAATCAGTTCGCCGGTGACGAAGCCGAAATGCAGCGAGCGGTCTGACAGGCTGTGGGCGACGGCCCTGGCCCATTTGCCGCTGCGCACGGCGGTGTAGCCGATTTCGCGGAACCGTGCCGAAAGGTCATCGAGATGTGGCTGAACGCAGTCCAGCAAAAGCTTGTTGTGCTCGACCCGGTCGCCCAATTCCGCCAGGGCGATGCCGAGTTGATAGCGGCCGCGGGCGCCGCGCATCACGGCACCGACTTCCTCCAGGCTGAGCAGAAAGCGATGCACCGTCGGCAGGTTGTCGCCGACGGCGCGGGCAACCTCGGTCGCGCTCATTTCGCGCCGGGTCCGCGACATCGCAGCCAGGATCCGGAATGCCTTGCCGACGGAATTATTCTTGGGCGTACGTTGCGTGGCGGTCACGGAACAAATTCCACAATGGCGGCGCCTGTGCCGTAGACGGGTGCATATCCCAGGAGCTTGGCGCGCTGGTATTTACCGCCCAGCGCACCCAAAAGGAAGGCGAAATGCTTGAAGCCCATATCGGCGCGCGCCTCGCGGGCGAAGGTGGGGATCTCCTGCAGCAGTTCGGCGATATTGCCTTCCTCCAGACGGCGCAGAATCTCGCGGTTCCAGACATCGTCGCTGTCCCGCGCGATGCGGTCCTCCGCCAGATCGACCTCTTCCCGGAACATGGTGCCCGACAGGCCGCCGATGGCCATCACCGCGACGCGCTTGCCCTGGGCGACGGCTTGGGCGGCCGCGAGTTCGCCCAGGCGGCGGGTCATATCCCAATCGTGATAGATATTGCTGGCGGCGATCACCAGGGGCACTTCGGCGCGCGGATTGACGAAATTCTGCATGACGATGGTTCCCGTATCGATCGGGAATCCGTCGAAATCGACCGGCTTCGATTTGATGCCTTGGCTGTTGGCCGCGGCCATGCATGTCTTGGCCAGGGCGCTGTCGATCCGGATATCGAAGCGCAGATTGCCGTAGTCATGCCAGTTCTCGTCGACATGCAGGCCGACGATCCGCGGCTTGGTCTGCCAGAGCTGGTCCAGAACGGCGATCCACTGTGTGGAATAGACGATCAGCGCATCCGGGCGCAGGTCCTGCAGGGTCTCGCGAACGGTCGCGTAGCCGGCGATCAGCGGCGACCAGACGGGATTGTCCTGGCGCATCAGCGGCAGGGGAGAGCCCGGCAGCAGGAACGCGCCGACAACGCCCGGCACGTCGCGGCGACGCATCGATCGGGCCCGCTCCGACGTGCCGAGCAGCAGACGCCGCCAGGCTTCGAACCGGTCGCGCCGTCCGGCGGTGTCGCCGCTGCGCAGGTCATGGAGGATGCCCATCACACCGCGCGGCATCACGAACATCATGGCGATCGACGCCGCACCGAAGATCAGCAGGCCTTGGCCGACATAGGTCGTGATGAACCGGTCGAGGATGACATAGATCGCCGCGCCGATGATCGGTCCCGCCAAGGTGCCCATGCCGCCCGAGACGACGATGAAGACGAAGTAGGCCGACCAGAAAACGGTGAAGGCCGAGCCGGGGGTGATGATGACCGTATCGACATAGTAGAGCCCCGATGCCAGGCCGGTTGCAGTGCCGGCCAGGACGAGGGCGACCATCTTCATCGCGCGGATATCGATGCCGACCGTGCGGGCGGCTTCCTCGTCGTCGCGAACGGCGGTCAGCGCCAGGCCGTAGCGCGAACGGAGCATGCGCCACAGCGTCGCCGTGGCCACGATCATCAGTACCAGCGCGGCGTAATAGAGTTCGGTCAAGGTTGCATGCGTCTTGATCTGCATGCCACCGCCGGCGCCGACCACTTTCCATTCGCCGAACACCGAGGCCACGGCCGCCGCGATCAGCCAGGTCGCCACGGCGAAATAGGCGCCCTGGAGGCGGAGCAGGGGCAGGGCGCCAAGGAAGATCAGCAGCAGGATCGCCACGCGCCGCACATAGGAGCTGCCGAAGACGTCGAGCGACGGCGCATAGGCGATCGCGATCTCATAGATGATCCAGAGGAGAACCGCCACGCCGACCGGCTTCAGGCTGGCTTTGCCCTGGCGGTTTTCCTTGAGCGGGATCGCCAGCAGATAGGCGAACGCCGCGGAAACCAGGCCCGCGATCAGCAGCGCGAGCCACACATTGACGCCGCCATAGTAGTAGAGGATGGCGGTCGTGAAGCCGCCCACGCCGACAAAGACCTGGTTGCCGAAGGACAGCAGGCCGCAATATCCGGCCAGCAGGTTCCAGGCGTGCCCGAAGGTGGCGAACAGGAAGAACGTGAACAGGATGTAGATGAAGTAGCTCTGCGCCGGCAGCACCGCCGGCAGCACCAGCAGCACGGCCAGCAGGACACCGAGCCAGGCGAGGCCGCGCGGTCCGGAGAACAGAGCGTCGATCCGGCTCATCATCGCGAGAAGATTCCCTGGGGACGGAAGGCCAGGACCAGCAGGATCAGCATGTAACCCGCCACCAGTTGGGCCGAGGGACCGAAATAGGTGCCGGCCAGAACCTGAACGATGCCCAGGATCACCCCGCCGACCAGCGTGCCGATCAACGAGCCCAGACCGCCCAGGATGACGACACCGAAGGCGATCAGCAGGAATTGCGGCCCGTCGAACGGCTGGAACGGCCGCGACATTCCGATCATCACGCCCGCGACGCCCGCTATGGCGAGAGAGATTCCGCTGGCGAAGGCGAAGATATGGTTGGTCCGCATACCCATCAGCGGCGCAATCTCGGCATCGTCCGACGCCGCGCGAATCGCTCGGCCGATGAAGGTGGCGCGCATCAGAATCTGGACGAGCACCAGGATCGCCACCGCCACACCGAAGAAGATCAGCCGGAGGGTCGAGATATTGAGGTCCTCGTTCAGCTTGATCGCCGAGAACGACAGCGCGTTGCGGATCAGCCGCGTATCGGAGCTGAATCCGGCCATCATGGCCTGGGACAGCACGATCGACATGCCGAAGGTGACCAGGATCGGCGACATCAGACCGAAGCTGGTCGACATGCCTTTTTGTTCCATCGCCTGAACGGACACCCGGTTGAGCAGCAGGTGCTGGATCAGGTAGCCGACGGCAAACATGATCGGCGCCACGACGATCAGCGCCCAGAAGGGCGACACCGGCAGCAGCCCGACGAAGATCATGGCGAGATAGGCGCCGAACACCAGCCAGTCGCCATGGGCCAGGTTGACCAGCCGCATGACGCCGAAGGTCAGCGACAAGCCGATGGCGATGATCGCGTAATAGCCGCCCAGCATCGTGCCCGAAAGCAGGCCGTTGGCCAGGTCGATCAGCGCCCAGTAGAGATCTTCGCTAGTCATGAGCGGCTTTCCGATCGGTGCCGAAATAGGCGGCGGAGATGGCGTCTTCCGTCAGGGCGGCGGGTTTGCCTTGCAGCACGATGCTCCCTTCGAGCATCACGATGACATCGTCGGCGATCGAGAGAGCGCGGCGCATATCCTGCTCGATGACCACGCAGGTCGTACCCTGGGCGTTGATTTGCCGCACCTTGCGATAGATTTCCTCGATCACCACCGGCGCGAGACCGAGCGACAATTCGTCGAACAGGATCAGTTTGGGCGAGGACATCAGGCAGCGGCCGATGGACACCATCTGCTGCTCGCCGCCCGACATCTGCGCCACGATCTGTTCGCGCCGTTCGCGCAGCTTGGGGAAGAGAAGGTAGGTTTCCTCGAGCTTGGCCGCGATGCCGCCGCGCGCGCGGGGTAGGTGTCCGCCGGCCAGCAGATTTTCCTCCACGGTCATGCGCTGGAACAGGCGGCGGCCCTCCGGCACCATGCTGATGCCGAGATCGACGATCTGCTCGGTACGCCAGCCGTCAATCCGCCGGCCGGCAAACTCGATCTCGCCGCGGATGTGAGCCGCCGCGCCGCGGTTCATCATGCCGACCAGCGAGCGGAGCAGCGTGGACTTGCCGGCGCCGTTGGCGCCGATGATCGACAGCACCTTGCCCTGCTCCAGGGTCAGGGAGACGTCGTACAGGGCGCGCAACTCGCCGTAGTAGGCCGAGAGGGCGCTGATCGAGAGCAGGGGATCGCGCGATTCAGGCGCCGAGATAGACACGCCGCACCTCGGGATGATCGATCACTTCGCGCGCCTGGCCGCTGGCCAGGAGCTTGCCGCCGGCCAGCGCGATCAGCCGGTCGGTGGCCGTCAGCATCGTCTTCATGACATGCTCGATCCAGACGATCGTCACGCCGCTGCCGCGGATGCGCATGATCATGTCGATAAACTCGTTGACCTCCTGATCGGTCAGGCCGGCCGCCACCTCATCGACGAGCAGCAGCCTGGGCTTCATCGCCAGAGCGCGCGCCAGTTCGTGCCGCTTGCGCAGCAGCAATGGCAGTCGCCCGGCCAACACGGCCGATTCCCATTGCATGCCGACGATGCCCAGAACCTGGTCCACCCAAGTGGCCGCGTCGTCCTGATTCATGCCGCCGCCGAAGCGCGCTGCCGTCATCAGGTTCTCGAAAACAGTCATATGGCCGAAGGGCCGCGGTACCTGATAGGTGCGGGCGATGCCCAGCCGCGCGCGGCGCTCGGGCGGCAGGGCCGTGATTTCTTCGCCTTGATAGTCGATATGCCCGCCGCTGGGCGGGATGTTGCCGGCCAGCAGGCCGAACAGGGTCGTCTTGCCGGCGCCATTGGGGCCGATGACGCCCAGGATCTCGCCTTGCCGCACCTCGAAG
>CAZNZI010000651.1:0-3619 GCA_964577475.1 uncultured Rhodospirillaceae bacterium | reverse complement strand
GGCCAGCACCAGGGCCGTGGCATAGACCAGGGTGCGCGGCCGCAGCAGCCGCAGCGGTGCATGGTCGCCCGCCGCGCGTGCCTTCTGCCGCGCCAGCGTGTCCCAGGTGATCAGCCATTTCTCCTGGCCGGTGCGGGCCATCACCTCGTTGCAGGCATCGACGCACAGGCCGCAATTGATGCATTCGAGCTGCACGCCGTCGCGGATGTCGATGCCCGTGGGGCAGACATGCACGCAGGCGTTGCAGTCCACGCAGTCGCCGAGCTTCCCGGGGGCCGGCCGCTTGCCGTGGCCGCGCGGCTCGCCGCGCCAGCCCTGGTAGGTGACGATCAGGCTCTGCTCGTCGAGCATGCTGGCCTGGAAGCGCGGCCAGGGGCACATATAGGTGCAGACCTGCTCGCGGGCCCATCCGGCCAGCAGATAGGTTGTCGTCGTGAAAAGGCCGACGAAGAAATAGGTCTGCACCGAAGCGGCACCGGTGACGATATTGCGGAGCGCGGTCGGAGCATCCTGAAAGTAGAAAACCCAGGCGCCGCCGGTCAGCAGCGCGATTAGCAGCCATGCGGCGTGTTTCGCCACCCGCTTTGCGAATTTGTTTACGCCGGGCGGCGCTTTGTCGAGCTTGATACGAGCGTTGCGATCACCTTCGATCCAGCGTTCGACCAGCATGAACAGATCGGTCCATACCGTCTGCGGGCACGCATAGCCACACCACACGCGCCCGAGCATGCTGGTCACGAAAAAGAGACCGATCGCCGCGATGATCAGCAATCCGGTCAGAAAGTAGACTTCCTGTGGCCAGATCTCGATCCAGAAGAAGTAAGCGCGCCGGCCGGGCATGTCGATCAGCAGAGCCTGGTGCGGTGCAAACGGGCCGCGGTCCCAGCGAAGCCACGGTGCGAGGTAGTAGATCGTCAGGCAAAACGCGAGAACAGCCCATTTGATACGGCGGAACGGCCCGCTGATCTTTTGCGGATGGACCTTTATCCGGCTGGTGTAAAGCGGGGCGGCTTGGCGTTGCGCGCGAACCGACAACACGGCGGTCTTGTCGTCGTTCTCGCCCAGGACCTGCTCAATCGTGTCCGTCTCGCCCATGACATGCCCTTGTCGCGCCGCCTATTTGCCGCCGCCGAGGGAGTGAACGTAGATCGTCAGCATCTTGATGGTGGCGTCATCGAAACGCTCCGACCAGGCGGGCATACTCGAATTGCGCGCGTAAGTGATGGTTTCCACGATCGTCGCCTTGTCGCCGCCATAGAGCCAAATACCGTTGCCGAGGTTCTTCGCACCCATCTCCTGATTGCCCTGGCCTTTGTCGCCATGACAAGCGGCGCAGTTGTCGGCGAAGGTTTTCTCGCCGCGCTTCGCCCCTTCGGCGTCGGTCGAGCGGTTGCTCAGCGAAAGGACGAACTCAGCCGCGTCGTCGATCTGATCGGGCTTGAGGATTCCGTCGGCACCGAATCGGGGCATGGCCGACTGACGTGATTTGTCATTGGTGTTGCGAATGCCGAATGCGATCGTCTGATGGATCTGCTCGAGCGATCCGCCCCACAGCCAATCGTCATCGGCGAGATTGGGGAAGCCTTTGGTGCCGGACCCCCCCGGGCCATGGCAGGCGGCGCAATTCTCGGCGAAGATCGCCTTGCCCCCGGAAATCGCGAAATTGAGAAGATCGGGGTCTTTCTCGATATCTGCCAGCGTAGTCTGACCAATCTTGCCGACCATCGGCGCTTTTTGCGCCACATCATCGGCGATCCTCTTTTCGACGGTGACACGGGTCGAATAGCCGATTAGGCCATGGAAGTAGCCGCTGAGACCCGGCCAGGAGGGGAAGAGTACCGAATAAACGATCGCAAACAGAATCGACGCGTAGAAGACGTTGAGCCACCATCGCGGCAACGGCGTATCCAGCTCTTTGATGCCGTCCCACTCGTGGCCGGTCGTCTCTTTCCCGGTGATGGCGTCCTTTTCGATCTTCGTCGGCATAGTTGCGGTCCTTACCGGTCGTCGCGCAGCGGGATATGGCCGTCAGCTTCGAAACGGGCGCGGTGCTTCGGCCAATAAGCCCAGGCGATAATCCCGACGAACACCGCGACCACGACGACACCCATCAACGGGGCCACGGCACCATAAAAATCTTCGAGCACCATTACGCGGCCCTCACTGTTGAAGGTCTTTAGCGGTGTAGTCGTTGAAGGGCACCATCGTGCCGAGGACCTGCAGATAGGCTACGACCGCATCCATCTCGGTGATGTGGCTGGCATCGCCAGTGGTCGATGTGACGACCGCCTTGGGGTAGCGCTGCATCAACCCTTTCGCGTTGCCGTTCGGATCGGCCTGCGCCTCGAGATCGGCCCTGGCCTTGGCGATCATCTCGTCCGAGTACGGGACGCCGACAGCGCGCAGCGTCTTCAGATGTTCGGCGATATCGGCATAGCGAAGTTCCGTCTCGGCCAGGAAGGCGTAGCGCGGCATTGTCGATTCGGGAACGACCGAACGCGGGTCGGACAAATGAGCCGAATGCCATTGCGTCGTGTATTTGCCACCGACACGCGCCAGGTCCGGACCGTTGCGCTTCGAGCCCCATTGGAAAGGGTGGTCGTACATGCTTTCAGCGGCTAGGCTGTAATGGCCGTAGCGTTCCACTTCGTCCTTGAACGGCCGGATCTGTTGGCTGTGACAGAGATAGCAGCCTTCGCGCACATAGATGTCCCGGCCGGCCAGTTCCAGCGGCGAATAGGGCCGCATGCCCTTCACTTTCTCGATCGTTGATTCAATCGTGAAGAGGGGGATGATCTGCACCAGCCCACCGATCGCAACAACGATCAGGCTGAAGATGGCGAGGATGAGGACGTTCTTTTCAATGATCGCGTGACGGAAGCGCATCTCGCCCTCACCGGTTGACCAGAGCCGGCTGCAACGTGCCGGTTTTTTCGGAAGTCGTCGCGCCGATGACCGTCTTCCAAATATTGAAGACCATCAGAAGGGCGCCGGCGAGGAAGAACACGCCGCCCAGCGCGCGGATGATGTAGAAGGGGTGCATCGCAGCGACGGTCTCCACGAACGAATACTGAAGGAATCCGAGGCTGTCATAGGCGCGCCACATCAGACCCTGCATGATGCCTGACACCCACATCGAGGTGATGTAGAGCACGATGCCGATGGTCGCGATCCAGAAATGCCAGGCGACAAGGCGCAGCGAATAGAGCTGGCTGCGCTTCCACAACACTGGGACCAGATGGTAGACGGCGCCGAAGACGATGAAGGCAACCCAGCCCAGCACGCCGGAATGGACGTGCCCGATGGTCCAGTCCGTGTAGTGGCTGAGTGCGTTGACTTCGCGGACCGACATGACCGGGCCCTCGAAAGTCGCCATGCCGTAGAAGCCGACGGCGGCAACCATGAAGCGCAGCACCGGATCGTAGCGCAGCTTTTCCCAGGCGCCCGACAAGGTCATCAGGCCGTTGATCATGCCGCCCCAGGATGGCATCCACAGCATGACGGAGAAGATCATGCCGAGGGTTTGCGCCCAATCGGGGAGGGCGGTGTAGTGCAGGTGATGCGGACCGGCCCAGATGTAGAGAAAGATCAGCGCCCAGAAGTGGATGATCGACAGGCG
>CAZNZI010000650.1:0-6461 GCA_964577475.1 uncultured Rhodospirillaceae bacterium | reverse complement strand
GGAAGCCGCTTTGCCGCCCCCGACCACGATCGTCCGGCCCTTCGGTGGCTTCGGCAGATGCGGCGGCACGCGCACACCCGGATCGGCCGCGGCGAGCGCGGCGTGGAACAGGGACATGAGAAAGGCACGTGCATCGGCAGGAGAAGGCACGTCGGATATCCGTGCATTGTGGCGGGAGAGTCACTCTAGGTGCGGCGCACCGAAGCCGTCAATTGCGCGCCGTTGTGCCGCGCGGCATGGGTTGTTAGTCTAAACGAGGGGAACAACGTTCAAGGATCAAGACATGCGCTGGATCGCCGCAATCGGCGCTCTCGTCGCTCTTTCGACCGCTCAGCCGGTACTGGCCGACGAAGCCGCCGACAAACTGGACGCCGCGCGCACCGCCTATGGCAAAGGCGACAGCCTGCGCGCGCTCGAATCGATGCAGGCGGCGCAGACGATGGTCACCGCGAAACTGGTCGAACAGTTTTCGCGCACCATGCCACCGCCGCCCGCCGGCTGGCAGGCTTCGGAGGCGGAAAGCCAGCCATTGGATACGATCGGCGGCGGCTTGACCGTCACGCGCGGCTATCAGAAGGGGGAGTCGACCCTCAACGCGACCTTGCTGATCGACAATCCCGCGGTATCCAACATCCTGGCGCTGTTCCAACCCAACAGCAGCATCACGGGCGGCGAGGGTGGATGGAAATCCGTCGCGGTCAATGGCGAAAGCGCATTGCTGCGTTTCAACGCGGCCAACCATGAAGGCGAGATCGTGCTCGCCCTTCAGAACCGCGCTGCGCTGCAGATCGAAGGTGGCGAGATCGCCGAGGAAAAGCTGCTCACCGACGCAGCATCCGGCTGGAACATGGCTCTCATCAAGAAGCTGTTGGGCCCTTAAAGGCCGAACACTCCGCTTGCCCCGGTCCAGGCCAGCTTCAATCCGACCAGCACCAGAAGCGAATAGATGATCGTGTAGAGCCGTTCGGCCGAGACGCGGCGCACCAGCAGTACGCCTGCCCAGGTCGAGGCGATGGCGAGAGGGAACATCACGAGGGACGTCAGGATCGATTCGCGGGTGAACAGGCCCAGCGCGAGAAATGGCGGGACCTTGATCCAGTTGACCAGCGCGAAGAAGACGACGCCGGTGCCGACGAAGATGTCGCGCGGCAGGCGTTGCGGCAGAATGTAAAACTGGAACGGCGGCCCTCCGGCATTCGCCACCATGCTCGAGAAGCCCGAAAACGTGCCCCACAAAAAGCCGGGAACGACCGCGGCTCTTTTTGTCTCCTTCGACCTGGTGCCGCGAATCTCGCCCACCAGCCGCAACAACGCGAAGCCCACGGACAGCACACCGAGCACGAGTTCGAGGGCTGGTTCGGATACCCGCGCCGCGAACACATAGCCGAGCGCGATGCCGAAAATAGCGCTGGGCAGAAGGATCACGATGTTGCGTTTGTCCCAGGCGCGGCGATAGGCCCAGACGCTGACGGCGTCCTGCACGATCAAGATCGGCAGGATGATCGACGACGCATGCAGCGGCGAAATCACCAGCGCCATCAGCGGCAGCGAGAGCGCGCTCAGCCCAGCGAAGCCGCCTTTGGACAAGCCCCACAGGATCACGGCGGGGACGGCGACCAGATAGAAGTGAAAGTCGGTGATCATCGGGTAGGAGAACGGCCGGGTCCGGAAATGGGAAAGTGCGCGTATAAAGCCGTGCGCGAGGCGGCTTGGCAATGGGGAGCGGGGTGGTAGAGTGCCTCACCACGCACCACATAATGATCCGATGTCGATCAACGATTGCTTCGTCGCACCCGACAAACTCATCCCGCTTGATGATGCGCTGGCCCAATTGGCGGCGCGGTTGTCGCCCGTTACGACGACGGAAGAACGGCCTTTGGCCGAATGCCATGGACGGATCCTCGCCGCCGATGTGACCGCGCGCGTCACGGCGCCCGCCTTCTCGAACGCGGCGATGGATGGGTTCGCGTTCCGCCACGCCGACCTCGCCGGCCATCCGCAAGGGCTGAAGGTCGCCGACCGCATCGCTGCGGGCCATCCTTCGGCGCATCAATTCGTTGCGGGCGAGGCCGCGCGCATCTTCACCGGTGCGCCGATGCCCGAAGGTCTCGACTCGGTGGCGATGCAGGAAGACTGCAAGACCGAGATGCGGGGCGGCGCCGAGCATGTGATGCTGCCGGCCGGGATCAAGAGCGGCGCGAACGTGCATCCCGCGGGTCTCGATTTCGCGAAGAACAGCGTCGTGCTCAAGGCGGGCCGCCGGCTGCGTCCGCAAGATGTCGGCATGGCCGCCGCGTCCGGCCATGCGCGTCTCACAGTGCACCAGCGTCTCAAGGTCGCGGTGTTCTCCACCGGCGACGAGATCGTCGAACCGGGCGAACCGTTGCGTCCTGGCGCGATCTATTCCAGCAACCGCCATGCGCTGATGGCCTGGGCTGCCGGTCTCGGCTGCGCGATCGAGGATCTGGGCAACCTGCCCGACAACCTGGAGATCACGGCGAAAGCGCTGCATGACGCATCGGCGCGCAACGACCTGCTGATCACCACCGGGGGCGTTTCGGTCGGCGGCGAGGATCATGTGCGCGCTGCGGTCGAACGCAACGGCGCGATCCATCTCTGGCGCATGCTGATCAAGCCGGGCAAGCCGACCGCGCTCGGAAATGTCGGCAACGCCGCCTTCGTCGGCCTGCCCGGCTATCCGGTCTCGGCCCAGGCGATGTTCATGATGTTCGCGCGGCCGGTCATTCTGCGGCTCTCGGGCGCGGTGGGCGAGCCGATGGCGCCGGTCCGCTATCGCGTCGCGTCGGCGTCGTCCTACAGCAAGAATACGGCGCGACGTGAGTTCGTGCGCGCCAAGCTGGAGGCGGGGCGCGATGGCGCGCCACAGGCGCGGCTCTACCGGGTGCAGGACTCGGTGGTGCTCTCGTCGCTGATCGACAGTGATGGGCTGGTCGATCTGCACGAAGACACCAAGCGCATCGAGCCGGGCACGATGGTCGACTTCATCCCGTACAGCGCGGTGCAGTGGTAACGGCGCGATGAAGGTCTTCGGCCTGGCGGGGTGGAGCGGCGCGGGAAAGACGACACTGATCGAAGGGCTGCTGCCGCTCTTCATTGCGCGCGGCTTGCGTGTGTCGACGCTTAAACACGCGCACCACAATTTCGATATTGATCAGCCCGGCAAGGACTCGCACCGCCATCGTACGGCCGGAGCGACCGAGGTGATGGTGGTCTCCGACAGTCGCTGGGCCCATGTCCATGAACTGCGCGGCGCGCCCGAGCCGACATTCGATGAACTACTCGCGCGGATGGCCCCGGTCGATCTGCTTCTGGTCGAAGGCTTCAAGCGCCATCCCTTTCCGAAACTCGAAGTCTATCGCGCAGAGGTGGGCAAGCCGCCGCTCTGGCCCGCCGATCCTGATATCGTCGCTGTGGCCAGCGACACGCCCATACCGGAGCTGAAGCTCCCACGTCTTTCCCTAGACGAACACACGGCCATCGCCGCTTTTATTTTAGGACATGTCCAGCTTGTCTGAGTTTTGTGTCCCAGCCCCTAAGGGCAGACGTCTACATACTCAAGTATGACAAAGCGGATACTTGCTCCAGCTTTGTCACAATTCTTATAGTGTATCCAATTCGGTAAGAGAGACTCGCCAAACGGGCACGACAGAAGGCCGGCGAGCTGCAGAACTGACTGCCGCTTTTAACGGGAGGATTCATGGCATTGCTATCAATGCTCGACCGCGAACGCACCGTCGCGGGGCCGGGTTTCAGCCGCTGGATGGTGCCGCCCGCCGCGCTCTGCGTGCATCTGTGCATCGGCCAGGCTTATGCGTTCAGCGTCTTCAACCTGCCGATGACCAAATTGATCGGCATCTCGCAATCAGGGGCCGATGACTGGAAGCTGACGGAACTCGGCTGGATTTTCAGCTTAGCGATTTTCTTTCTGGGCGTGTCGTCCGCCGTGTTCGGCCGCTGGGTCGAGGAAGGCGGGCCGCGCAAGGCGATGTTCGCAGCCGCATGCCTGTGGGGCATCGGTTTCATCATTTCGGCGATCGGCGTCTATATCCACAGCATCTGGATTGTCTATATCGGCTACGGGATGATCGGCGGCTTTGCGCTCGGCATCGGCTACATCTCGCCGGTCTCGACGCTGATCAAATGGTTCCCCGACCGTCCCGGCATGGCGACGGGCATGGCGATCATGGGCTTCGGCGGCGGCGCCTTCATCGCTTCGCCGCTCTCGGTCTGGCTGATGGCGCAGTTCTCTTCGACCAGCCATGTCGGCGTGGCCGAGACCTTCATTGTTCTCGGCATCGTCTACTTCCTGTTCATGTGCGTCGGTTCGGCAATCGTGCGCATCCCGCCGCCGGGCTGGCAGCCCGCGGGCTGGACCGCTCCGGCACAGCCGAAGAAGCTGATCACCACCAATAACGTCTTCGTCTATCAGGCTCTGAAGACGCCGCAGTTCTGGCTGATCTGGTGGGTGCTCTGCCTGAACGTGACCGCCGGCATCGGCGTGCTCGGCCAGGCCTCGGCGATGGTCCAAGAGGTGTTCACCGGCAAAGTGACCGCCATCGCAGCCGCCGGCTTCGTCGGCTTGATGAGTCTGTTCAACATGGGCGGACGATTCTTCTGGGCATCCACCTCGGACGTCATCGGCCGCAAGAACACCTATTTCATCTTCCTGGTTCTCGGCACGATCCTCTATCTGCTCGTTCCCCAAACGGGTGAAGCCGGGAGCGTCGCCGGTTTCGTGATCTGCTTCCTGATCATCATCAGCATGTACGGTGGCGGCTTCTCGACCGTGCCCGCGTACCTGAAGGACATGTTCGGAACGCAATATGTCGGCGCGATCCACGGACTGTTGCTGACAGCATGGTCTATGGCCGGCATCTTCGGTCCGGCGCTGGTGAATTACATCCGCCAGTACAACGTCGACCACGGCGTGGCCAAGGCCGAGGCCTACAACACCACCATGTACGTGATGGCGGTGCTGCTGGTGATCGGCTTCCTCTGCAACTTGGCCGTCCGGGCCGTCGATGCACGTCACCACATGAAAAGTGACGGTGCCGCAGCGGCGCCGGTCCGCTCGTAAGCTGGGGAGGAACACATCATGGCAAATGGAAACCAGAGCGGAACGACGCAGTTTCAGCTGATCCTGGCCTGGGGCTTCGTCGGCATTCCGTTGGCGTGGGGCGTCATCAAGACGGTGATCAACGCCCTCAAGCTTTTCCAGTAGGTTTTTTTTCGGATGCGGCGAGGCGTGCCTCAAGAACCTTGAGGTCGCCCGCCGTATTCACATTGAAGAACGGATCCGCTGCACCGCCTGGCCACTCGGTGAAGGCGGTTTTGTAATGGCCGGTCCAGTCTTCCACCTTGCGCACGCCTTTCTGCAAGGCCATGCGCAGCGTGCCGGCCAGCTTGACCGGCCACAGGCCGATCACCGGATGAATGTGGCCATTCGAAACGGCGCAAGCCATATGGGATTCGGTGTTGGTGATCGTGTCGTGCAGCCCCTTCACCAGATCGAGCGGAACCAACGGCGTGTCGATCGGGAAGGTGGCGATCCATTCGATGTCGGGGAGATTGTCGCGCGCCCATTCAAGGCCCGTCAGAATGCCGGCCAAGGGTCCGGCGAAATCCTCGACCGAGTCGGCCATCATGGGCAGGCCGAAGCGCATGAAGGGCGTGCGGTCGCCGTTGACGTTGAGCATCAGTGCCGTCACCTGGGGTCGGGCACGCTGTTTGACGCGCTCGACCAAGGTCATCCCGCCGGCTTCCACCAGCGCCTTGTTGGTGCCCATTCGTGACGATCTGCCGCCCGCCAGGATCACGCCTGCCACGTCTGGATAGGCGGGCATTACCGGCGCCCGGATCGGGGCGAGGGGGATGCCTTGCGGCGGTCGAGACGGCTGCCCATATGGGAACCGTTCGCCTTTCGTGACGAACGCATGGCGACTACAGTAGGCCGACGACGACGAAAGCCGCAAGGGAGTGGATGGCGATGGACGATAAGACCCGCACCGAACTGGAAGCCGCCGCGTTCCGCGGGTTGGTGCAGCATCTCCGCGAGCGGACCGATGTGCAGAACATCGACCTGATGAACCTGGCAGGGTTCTGCCGCAACTGCCTGTCGAATTGGTATCGGGCGGGTGCCAAGGAAAAGGGTGTCGAGCTGACCGACGCGCAGGCGCGCGAGATCATCTACGGCATGCCCTATGACGAATACCGAGCCAAGCACCAGAAGGACGCGACCGCCGAGCAGAAGGCTGCTTTCGAGCGCAACAAGGACAAAAGCGCCCATACCCATACGGTTCCGGCCAAGATTTAGCGGCAACTCCGGTATGGTATAGTCCTCCCATGGCGGGGGAGGACGATCTCAAGCATTGGCTCGATGCGCATGGGCTTTCCGCCTGCGCGCAACTCCTGATCGACAACGCGGTCGATCTCGACATCCT
>CAZNZI010000649.1:0-2458 GCA_964577475.1 uncultured Rhodospirillaceae bacterium | reverse complement strand
GTTCCCCTCCACCATGCGAAAGCGAATTTCGATTTCGGACGCAGTTCCCCGGAAGCGACGCTTATCAATCCAACATCTTATTGATGCGGAACACATTCCCTTCGGGATCCAGCAGTACGGCCTGATACCAGTTGTAATAGGTCTTGTAGGGCTCTTTGATGAGCTTGGCGCCTTTCGACACGGCGATTGGCGCAAGACGATCGACTTCAGCCGAGGTGTCGACGTCGATGTTGAGCAAGAACTTGATGCCCTTCGTATCCGAATAGGCGTCGAGCTTGAGCAACGCATAGGCGTCAAGTGCATTGAAGCCAAGGCAGCTCTTACCGGTCGCGACACCGCGAAAGATTGGCGATCGTATCTCCGGTATCTCCTTGAAGCCGAACAAGTCGATATAGAAGCGCGACAACGCTTCTATATCGCGGGCGAAGATGTTGACGTAGGACAGCTCGGCCATCTGAATTCACCTATGCGCCTACGCCCAAGGTCGTCTGTTTGACGAACTTGCTGCGCAGATGGTCGCCTGAACTGATCGGCGCGTATTTCGCGGGATTGCCGGCTCCCTTGCAGCTGTCGAGACAGCTCACCATGGCGTCGTAATTCGGCTGATGGAAGAACACGAGTGAAATTCGGCGGGTGCCCACCAGCTTATCGCGCGGCGGGTTGATGACGCGATGCATGGTCGACTGCCAGAGATCGTTGGTCCATTGCATCATCAAATCACCGAGATTGACCACGAATGCGCCCGGCACGGGCTTGATGTCGACCCATTCGCCGTCGGAGTTGTGAACCTGCAATCCGCCCGGCGCGTTGTCCTGCCGCACGATGGTCAGGCTGCCATAGTCGGAGTGGGCGCCGGCGCGCAACTGGCCGGGCAGGGGTGGCGTGCTTTGGTCGGGATAGCTTAGCGCCCGAAACATGCTGATGTGCTTGTCGATCTTGTCGTCGAAGTAATGCTCGGGAAGTTCGAGCGCCAGTGCGAAGATGCGCATCAGCTGCGCCGACAGCACTTCCATCGCGCGGAAATATTCGGTCCAGACTTTCTTCAATTCGGCAGGCCGCTCGGGCCATAGATTCGGCGCGAAGTGCGGTCCCGCGGCCGGCCCGTGAAAATAGGAATCGTTCGGCACATCGACCGGGCCGATCGTCAGCGACTCCTTTAGATCCGGTGGAGCCGGATTGTCGAGGCTGTAAGAGAGGCCTTCGCCACCCACCCCGCTGTAGCCGCGCACCTGATCGACAGCCGGACGATCGGCCTTCGATTTCTCGGCCTCGGGCAGATCGAAGAACTCCTTCGAAAGGGAGTAGGTTTTCTCGATCAAATCATTGGGCACGCCGTGCCCGGTGATCGTCAGAAAGCCGATGTCCCGGCAAGCCCGACCGACTTCTGCGGCAACTTTCGCTTTGCCGGCGGGCGTTCCTTCGAGATACGGCGCCAGATCGATGATCGGAACATACTTTAGCGTCATGCGACCCTCATAGAGTTGCAACGAACGCTGTCGGCAAGCAAACGCAGCAGGCGCAGTATGGCGTTTTACCGGACACCACCTAGCGCTGACCCCCTGCCGATAGCGTGGTTTTTCCGCCATCAGCCTCACACTAAGTTGACGGTTCAGTCAAGGATGCTGGCGAGTATGAGTGGATTTCCGCGATGCGAAAGCCAGAAAGTGTCGAATAATTTGAGCACGGTACATGTCGGATGCGGCAGCCTTGTCCCGCAACTGCGAACGGTATCTATCGTTTGGTTGGCCGCGATCCCAACCTTCAATCCGTCAGGCGCACAAGATCGATGTCCGGGCGGCAGCGGAATAGCCGTCCCCTTGGGACTGAGCTGAACACCGTCTGACGGTCGGGGTATTCGCGCAGCCCTTCCTCGGCGAAGGAGACGCCGATGCTCGAGCCTTTGACGCGGCCGAAGGGCGCGTTGGGTTGGATCGCGCCGTGCTGGTTGATCCAGACCGCGCCCGACTGCAAGCGCAGGGCCACATCCTTGGCCGCCGCGATGTTGCGGGATCAGACAGAGCCGCCGAGACCATTCGGATTGTCGTTGGCGCGCTCGACGACCTCGTCGACATCGGAATAACGGATGATCGGCAGTGCCGGGCCAAACGGTCCCTGATCGACCAGCGGATCGCCATTGTCGAGATTCGCGATCAAGGTGATGGGATAGAAGAGCGAGTTCTTGGCATCCAGCGGCGTGCCGCCACTCAGGACCTTGCCGCCGCGCGATTTCACCTTTTCGAACTGCATGCGGTTCTGGAGACGCTGTCATGGACGAGACCGGCGAACCCATTCGTCTGAAACGGTGCCGGCTATTGCGGTCTCGGGCCTCCGACTCGGGTCACACGACACGCACAGGGCGATGAAGATCGAATGAGTCTGCACTAAAGAGCAGGAGCGGCGGCCCTCAGCACTTTGAATTTGCAGGATTATAAAAACACAAAATAACTGTTATAAATAT